>DAOVSZ010000070.1 GCA_030627725.1 Desulfobulbaceae bacterium | reverse complement strand
GTCACCGGCGGAGCGTCTTTTCTTGGCGGTCCTGAGGCCAGGACCCTTGAAATGCTGACGGATGAGATCAATGCCAAGGGCGGCATTAACGGCAACAAGATCGAACTGATCATCAAGGATTCAGGCGCCAACCCGGAAAAGGCGATCTCCTTTGCAAAGCAGCTTATTGAAGAGGACAAGGTCTTTGCCATCCTAGGTCCTTCCACCAGCGGCGAGACGCTCAAGATCAAAAAAATCTGCGAAAAAGGGAAAACTCCTCTTATCTCCTGCGCTGCCGCAGAATTAATCGTCAACCCGGTTGCAAAATATGTCTTCAAGACCCCGCAGAAGGACAGCCACGCGGTCCAGAAAATCTACGGGGACATGAAGGCCAAGGGAATCACCAAGGTTGCAGTGCTGACCGGCAACACCGGCTTTGGCAAGGCAGGCAAGATGCAGCTCAAGAAATCCGCTGCTGAGTTCGGCATCACGGTTGTGATTGCGGAAACCTATGACAAGAAATCCACCGACCTTACTGCTGTTGTCGCCAAGATAAAGGCCCTTAAGAACATCCAGGCGGTGGTCAACTGGTCCATCGTTCCGGCACAGGGAATCCTTGCCAAGAATATGCGTCAGGCCGGCTGGGATGTGCCGCTCTACCAGAGCCACGGGTTCGGCAATATCAAATATGTGGAAGCCGGCGGCGCTGCCGCTGAGGGCATCATCTTTCCTGCAGGCAGACTGCTGGTCTCCGACATCCTGACGGATGACAATCCCCAGAAAGCTGTCTTGGAGAAATACAAGAAAAATTACAAAGAGAAATTCAACGAAGAGGCAAGCACATTCGGCGGCCACGCCTATGACGCATTCAAGATCCTCTGCCGCGCCATTGAAGAAGTCGGTCCTGACAAAGAAAAGGTGCGGGATGCTATTGAAAACATGAAAGGTTTTGTCGGCACCGGCGGGGTCTTCAACTTCTCACCCACCGACCATAACGGACTCAGCCTTGACGCATTCGCCATGGTGACCGTTAAAGACGGCAAATTTGTCCTGTACTCAAATTAGATACGCCATATTCTTCTCAATAACATCAGCGGCGGCAGAGAGATCTCTGCCGCCGCTGTTTAACTTACTGTTTTCATCAACTATACATGTCTTCAGAACTATTCCTTCAATATCTGTTTGCCGGAATCAGTTATGGCATCATCTACGCCATTGTGGCAATCGGATTTAATATCATTTACAACACCACCGGCATCATCAACTTTGCCCAAGGCGAGTTCGTCATGCTGGGGGGGATGATTGCAATCTCACTCAACCCACATCTTCCCCTTCCTCTTGCAATCACTCTTGCCGTGTGCGCGACGATGATTATCGGCGCCCTTATCGAGATTATCTTTATCCGATGGCTGGACCATCCGTCCGTCCTCAGGCTGATCATCATCACCATCGGCATTTCCATACTGATTCGTGAAGCAGCGCTGCACATCTGGGGCGAATCAGTCCGCGCCCTGCCTTATTTCGTCGGGAACGAGATAACATCCATCAGTATTTTCGGCACCAATATCTCACCGCAGGTCCTCTGGGTGATCGGGATCTGTTCCCTCATAGTGGCGTGTTTGAGTTTCTTTTTCAAATTCACCTCTCTCGGCCAGGAGATGCGTGCCTGCTCCGCCAACAGGACCGCGGCCACCCTCTGCGGGATCAACACCAGAAACATGGTCACATTCTCCTTCATGCTGAGCGCCGGTATCGGCGCTCTTGCCGGCTGCGTCATGTCGCCGATCACCTATACCCAGTACGACGGCGGCACGAATCTCGCGATCAAGGGGTTTACAGTCGCCATCCTGGGCGGTCTCGGCAACAGCATGGCAGCGGTTGCAGCCGGACTTCTGTTGGGGATTATCGAGGCCTTCAGCGTCAGTGTCCTGCCGCTCGCCTTTCAGGACGCAATCTCCATCAGCATCCTGCTTATTATCCTCTTTGTCAGACCCCACGGGCTCTTTGGCAGTAAAGAGGCCGCGGGATTGAAGGAGTTCTGATGGGTCTGAAAAAATACATCCCCATCCCGATTCTCCTGCTGGCAGTGGTTGCGATCCAGCTTACGACCCACTATACCGAGACCCCCTTTTATCTGACACAGCTCACCATGAGCGCCTATTATGCCCTGCTGGTCACCGGGCTCTGCCTGGTCATGGGGTATGCCGGCCAGATTTCACTCGGCCATGCCGGATTTTTTGCCATTGGCGGGTATACATCAGCCGCTCTAACTACCTTCAATTTTACCCCTGTTAAAGACCATGCCGTTCTCCGTTTTTTTGACAAATTCCACCTGCTCATGACAACAGAGGATATGTTCGGCGATATTCTGCTCAACTTTCATCCGTGGGCCGCCTGTGTTATTGCAATCATCGTTACCATCATCATTGCTTTTGCGATCGGGATTCCAGTCCTGAAGCTCAAAGGCCACTATCTGGCCATGGCCACCCTGGGCTTCGGCATCATCATCTATCGGATCGTCCTGGCCACGGAATTCTTCGGAGAAGCGGACGGCATCTCCGAAGTGCCCGGTTTTAACGTCCTGCCGGGGGTATCCGTCAACGGTGATTTTGATGCACGCATACAAAACTACTACATTGCCTGGACCCTGGTCACCATCGGTCTTGTTCTTCTCTTAAACCTGATTCACTCCAGGGTCGGCCGCGCCCTTCGCGCCATTCACGGGGCAGAGGATGCGGCTGATGCAATGGGTGTCGACACGGCCGGGTACAAGCTCAATATCTTTGTCATCAGCGCCGTGTTCGCATCCATTGCCGGCATCTTTCTGACCCACTATAACGGCGGTATCGGGCCATCTGAAGCCGGGGTCATGAAATCGGTCCGCTATGTGGCCATTGTTGCGATCGGCGGCATGGCAAGCCTCTGGGGTGCGCTTGTCATGGCGGTTGGTTTAAGCTTTCTTTCCTTACGCGGGATGTTCGGGAGTTATGACGATGCGGTTTTCGGCGCCATTCTTATTCTGATCATGCTGTTTGCGCCGGACGGACTTTTGCGGCTCCATTACCTCGACAAGGTAAAACGTTTTTTCAGAAAAACAGAGGACATCAGCTGATGGCGCTTCTCGAGATACAACAACTCTCCCGGCGCTTCGGGGGCCTGCGCGCGGTCGATGATGTCAGCTTTTCGGTCCCGGAAGGGATTATCAAGGCGGTGATCGGCCCGAATGGCGCCGGCAAGACCACCCTGTTTAATCTGATTGCAGGAAACCTGCCTCTTAGCGCAGGGAGTGTCAGTTTTAAAGAAAAACGGATAAGCGGGCTCAAGCCCTTCCAGATCGCATCAAAGGGAATATCCAGGACCTACCAGAGCATAAAGCTCTATCTCGGCATGACAGCGCTCGAAAACGTCATGGTAGGCTGCCATACCCACAGCAGCGCCGGTTTTCTCGCCGGAATGTTCAATCTGCCATGGACCTGGAAGGAGGAAAAACAGATCCGTGAAAAGTCAATGGAACTCCTTTCTCTCTTAGACATCGCAGAATTTGCCGATACCGAGGCCACAAGCCTTGCCTTTGGTCAGCAGCGGGCGGTCGAACTGGCACGAGCGCTTGCCTCGGAACCCGAACTGCTCCTTTTAGACGAACCGGCTGCCGGACTGAACATCTACGAAACAGCGCGGCTTGCCGAGTTGATTACAAAGGTCCGGGACAGGAAGATCACTGTTCTCCTGGTGGAGCACGATATGTCCCTTGTCATGGACATATCCGAGGAAATTGTCGTGTTGAGCTTCGGCCGAAAGATTGCTGAAGACACTCCTCATGCGATCCAGACCAACAGGGAAGTGGTCCGGATATACCTTGGAGAGGACGACGATGCTTAAGATCAAGAACCTCGAAGCCGGCTACGGCAAATTGAAAGTCCTCCGGCGGATCTCAATGCACGTCAACCCCGGCGAAATCGTCACCCTGATCGGGGCAAACGGCGCCGGCAAGACCACCCTGCTCCATACCATTACCGGGCTGGTCAAAACTCTGGCAGGTGAGATCTCTCTCCAGGGGAAAAATATTAATAAAACAGCGCCGGAAAAGAGAGTGGCCGCAGGCTGCTCCCTGGTCCCGGAAGGCCGCCAGGTCTTTTCCACCATGACCGTCAAAGAGAATCTTGTTTTAGGCGGCTATGTTCAGTATAAAAAAGACAAGAAAACCGCTGCCCACGAGATGGAAAAAATCCTTCACATCTTCCCGGTCTTAAAAGAACGGGAGAACCAGCTTGCCGGAACCCTCTCAGGCGGCGAGCAGCAGATGCTGGCCATGGGCCGCGCCCTGATGGCAAAACCGGCCCTGATCATGATGGACGAACCGTCAACAGGGCTTGCGCCGCTGATTGTGAAGGACATCTTCCGGATCATCGGCAAACTCCGTGAAGACGGCAACACCGTGCTGCTCGTGGAACAGAACGCCAAGGCCGCTCTCGGTATTGCCGACCGCGGCTATGTGCTTGAAACAGGAAAGATCATTCTCCAGGGCCCGGCGGAAGACCTTCTTGAGAACAGGGATGTACAGCGGGCGTATCTTGGGAGGGATGTGGGGTAAAGGAGTTTGTTGGGTTTGTTGAGTTTATAGGGTTATAGGGTTAATGGGGTTCAATAACTCAATAAACCCTATAAGCCCAACAAACCCCATAAACCCGCACCGGAGGTTATCATGTATTGGGAAGAAGAAAAAGAGTGCATGCCGCGAGAGGACCTTGAACAGCTGCAGCTTGAACGGCTGCAGTCAACCCTGTATCGTGTCGCCACCCATGTCCCTTTTTACCGAAAGAAATTCAAGGAGATGGAGGTTGACCCTGACGGTTTCCGCTCTCTTCTTGAACTGCGGTCTCTGCCCTTTACCACCAAGGATGATCTGCGGGAAAACTACCCGTACGGCCTTTTTGCCGTCCCTTTACGCGATGTTGTCAGGGTCCATGCCTCTTCCGGCACAACCGGCGCGGCAACGGTTGTCGGCTATACCAAAAACGACATCAAAAACTGGTCATCGCTCACTGCCAGAGTCCTGACTGCTGCCGGGGTCACCAAGGATGATGTGGTCCAGATCGCATTCGGCTACGGCTTGTTCACCGGCGGTTTCGGACTCCATTACGGGGCTGAAAAAGTAGGCGCCTCGGTCATTCCGATCTCAAGCGGCAATACCAAACGCCAGATCCGGATCATGCAGGACTTCATGACCACCGCCCTTGTCTGCACCCCGAGTTATGCCCTGCTTCTTGCCGATACCATGATTGAGATGGGGATTAATATCAATGCACTGCCCCTCAAATACGGCCTGTTCGGCGGTGAACCCTGGTCCGAGGGGATGCGTGCCGAGATCCAGAACAAACTGCATATCCTTGCCACGGACAACTATGGTTTAAGCGAGGTCATGGGGCCGGGTGTTGCCGGGGAATGCCGGGAATGTACCGGCCTGCACATCAACGAGGACCATTTCCTGGTAGAAATCATCGACCCGGAAACTTTAGAGCCGGTGGCGCCAGGCAAGACCGGCGAAATCGTGATCACGACCCTGACCAAAGAGGCCTTCCCGGTAATCCGCTATCGGACCCGCGACCTCACCCGGCTAATCACCGAGCCCTGTGCCTGCGGCAGGACGCTTCATCGGATGGAGCGCCTCACCGGCCGCACAGACGATATGCTGATCATCAAGGGCGTCAACGTCTACCCGACCCAGATCGAATCGGTGCTCTTTGAGATCGAAGGCACGGAACCACACTATCAGCTCATTGTCGAACGGGAAGGCCGCCTGGACAAGGTCACGGTCAAGGTCGAGGTCGTGGAATCGATCTTTTTCGACCAGATGAAAAAACAGCGGCTTTTGGTTGAAGAGATCAAAAAGAGAATGGCGACCGAACTCGGCATCTCGGTAGATGTCAAGCTGGTCGAGCAAAAATCACTGGAGCGGTTCGAGGGCAAGGCCAAACGCGTTATCGACAAAAGGGAACTCTAATCCACCATTGAGGATTGGCGCTCAGGTTTCCAGGATGAGATGGAATGTCTTGAATTAAGATATGGGTATGGGGGCTTGACTAATGGATAATTTACCACCCCGATCTGCTGACACATAACGCCGGCCGAACTGATTTCCAACGATAAAATCCGCCAAGTGCGCTTCTTGAAAGGGCAAGCCGCAATTACTCTTCAAAATATAAAGATCACCTGGAATCCAGGCCTTGTTTTCAAGCCGGATTCCAGTTGGTGTGCACTGTTCTATTTCAAATAAATATGTATCAGCTAATTTTTGAATATAGTTGCGGCTGTGCATGAACCTCCCTGACGGACTCAGCCAGAATGAGCTTCCGTTGCAGCTCTCCACAGAAAAGGTAAAATATCCTTGTGGAAGAGAATTTTTCCCTACGGCATCAAAAACCGCATCCAGCGCTCCGACATAAATAAAAACATCCGCCGCAATAAAAAGATCATAGAGCTCATTACTTTTATTTAAAAAACTCACAATATCCTGTTGTACCAGGGAGGAGTACACCTTCTTCCTTGAAGCGAGGGCAAGCATTTTCGAGGACAGATCAACCCCTGTAATTTTTGCAGATACCGGCCGGAACTCCTGACCGCACATACCGGTTCCGCATCCTAAGTCGAGAACATTATCAAATTGAACCATCCCGTTACAATGCTCGCTTACTGTTTCCATAAGCTTAGCCGGGACTGTATATTTCAATTTTTCCACCAGCTCCACTTCAAATAACTCCGAGTATTGATCAAACAATGAGACAACATAGTCAGGATGGGCATTTTGCAGCTGCTCGCCTGTAAGCGCCGCTAATATATGCTTGGCAACCCTGTTGTCCGGCTCAATCCTGGCAACTTCTTTATAATGGGAAATTGCTTCCTCCGGCCGGCCAAGCAGGTCATAAACCATGCCAAGATCATTATGGGCCGCCGCATTATCCGGGTCAACCTCAAGCACTGACGTATAGGCGTGAACAGCCAAAGCGTATTTTTTTTGTTTGTGATAGGAAAGTCCAAGGTTGTAATGGGCCTCTGTCAGGTTTGGCGCCTGATTGACCACATGCTTAAATACTTCTACTGCTTTGCCATAATTCTGCTGCCGCAGATAGGTAAGTCCAATATCAAGAACGCATTCTATACGGTCTGGCGCCAAGGCATGCTCCGCGCGGTAGGCTTGCACTGCTTTTTCATATTCGCCCAGCTCACGATTGATGTCCCCCATAAAACGAAAAGCCTCATGGCATTGGGGATCCAGGGAAACCGCCTCTTTAAGGCTCTCAAGCGCTTCTGCAAACCTCTTTGACTCCATCAAAACGCGCCCCAGGTCTTTATGAGCGCCTGCGTATTCTTTTTTTAACTCTATGGCCTTTTTAAATAACTGCTCGGCAAAGGTCAACTGCTGCTGGTGAAAATAGATAAGCCCCAAGCTATAATGGACCTCGGCAACCTCGGGCTGGAGTTTAAGCAAACAATTCATTACAACAATTGCTTCATCAATATTCTTCTTTGATACCAGTGACAACCCGAAGCTAAACAAAAAACCATGGTATTGCGGGTTCAGCCTGGCTGCTTCACAAAATGCCTTAACAGCCTCATGTATCAAGTTATTCTCCTGCCGGATTAACCCCAGGCTGAACCAGGTTTCCGAGTGCTCAGGATTTACCTGAAGAATCTCCTGATATATTTTTTGGGCTTCGTCATACCTGCCGCTTTCTTGACAGTGTATGGCTGCTTTAAATAAATGTTCCGTTTTCTGTTTACTCTTCATTGTATGTATACTCTTCGTTGTATGTATACTCTTCCGGGAAATCATATGCGGTTCTTCTCAACATGGCCGGTTCTCACCCTTCACAACCCTTTCCGGAATCAGGACAATCTCATTTCGACTTTTTACACTTATGTCAATAAAATGCAATTATTGTGCCACACAAATGCATCCTTTTTGCAAAAGTTTTACACTCCTCCAGCCGACTCCATTATCTATCTGATTTTACTAGTAAATATCCACATGAAACATACAGGCGTCTTTCCCTGTTCCCGTTAAAGGAGTGAGATATAACATTCATTACTTGAGTAAAAATACTCCTTGTTCAGGCGGAAAAAATGTCCTGTTTAAGCCTTGCCGGAAAATCTTACCGCTTGGAAAAAAGCCATAGTTTGCAGGAAGCAGGCTTCAAAGATTGTCGGTCTCGGGAAAAGTCGAAAACTACAAACCACCAGGGCCCATTTCGTTATACTTAAGGATTTCTTGAGGAGAACCGGAAGCGGTGTTATGATCAAATTATGGAACAATTCCCTGAAATAATTGCGCGGGAACTGAAGCTCAGATCCCAACAGGTGACAGCCACCATGGCCCTGTTTGAGGACGGAGCCACGGTCCCATTCATTGCCCGGTATCGTAAAGAAGCAACCGGTCTGCTTGATGAGACCCAGATCACCGCTGTCCGGGACCGGCTTGCCCAGCTTGCCGAGCTCGAGAAAAGGCGGAATGCCGTTATCGTCTCTCTTACCGAACGTGAGCTCTTAAACGACGAATTGAACCGGAAGATCCTGAACGCCTCCAACCTGACCATCCTTGAGGATATCTATCTGCCGTATCGTCCCAAGAGGAGGACAAAGAGCACGATTGCCAAAGAAAAAGGGCTGGAACCCTTGGCCCAAGCCATTTTTGCTCAGGACAACAGGCCGGTGCAGCCCGCCGGTTTTATTAATCCGGAAACAGAGGTGGAGAGCGAAAACGAGGCCTTGGCAGGGGCCCGGGATATCATGGCTGAATGGATCAATGAAGACCAGGCGACTCGGACCGGTTTGCGCCGATTGTTTGAGGAGAAAGCTCTCATCAGCTCTTCGGTCGTGAAAAAAAATAAGGAGAACGGAGTAAAGTTCCAGGATTATTTCAACTGGCAGGAACCGGCGGCAAAGACGCCGGGCCATCGACTCCTGGCCATGCTGCGCGGTGAAAACGAAAAGGTGTTGACCATAAGCGTGCGGCCGCTTGAAGCAGATGCTCTTTTGCTTCTGCGCAGACGACATGTGAAGAACAGCGCCCTGTCCGGCCAACAGGTCTCCCTGGCTGTGGATGACTGTTACAAGAGGCTTCTTGGCCCGTCCCTTGAGAATGAATTGCGAAATAACCTGAAAGACAAGGCTGACCAGGAAGCGATCAAGGTCTTTGCTGCAAATTTAAAAGATTTGTTAAGAGCGCCGCCTCTGGGCCAAAAAAGAGTCATGGCCCTGGACCCGGGGTTTCGGACCGGCGCGAAACTGGTCTGCCTGGACAGTCAAGGCAAGCTCCTGGATTTCTGCACCATCTATCCAACGCATTCCGACAGGAAAAAGCAAGAGGCCGGTGCAACGGTGATTTCTCTTTGCAGCACATACAAGATTGAAGCAATAGCCATCGGAAACGGCACGGCCGGCCGCGAGACAGAAGCTTTCATCCGTTCTCTGCCGTTTCCCGACAACCCCGTTATTACCATGGTCGATGAAAGCGGCGCCTCGATTTACTCTGCCTCAAAAACGGCGAGAGAGGAGTTCCCTGATCATGATCTGACAGTGCGAGGCGCTGTTTCCATAGGCAGACGCCTCCATGATCCCCTGGCGGAACTGGTGAAACTGGACCCCAAAGCTATTGGCGTGGGACAATATCAGCATGACGTCAATCAGGCGGCTTTGAAGAAAAGTCTGGAGGATGTGGTGGTGAGTTGCGTCAACAGTGTGGGTGTAGAGGTCAATACAGCGAGTGTCGAACTGCTTGCTTTTGTTTCCGGCCTGGGACCGGTGCTGGCCAAAAACATTGTTTCCTACAGAGATCAGCATGGCCCGTTTACAAACCGGCGGACCTTGTTAAAGGTGCCTCGCCTCGGCGCCAAAGCCTATGAGCAATGCGCCGGTTTTTTGCGCATCCATGGGGCAAAAAACCCTTTGGATTCCAGCGCCGTGCATCCGGAGCAATATGCGACAGTGAAAGAAATGGCAAAGGATCTGGGTTGTGAGGTGCGTGATCTGATAGAACAGGAAACGATCAGGAAAAAAATTGATGTGCGCCGCTACGTGACCTCCCAGGTAGGCCTGCCGACCTTAAACGATATTATGGCAGAGCTTGCCAAGCCGGGCCGCGACCCCAGGGCAACTTTTTCAGTGTTTGCCTTTGCAGATGGTGTGAACAGTATTGATGATCTGCAACCCGGCATGAAGCTTCCCGGTCTTGTC
>DAOVSZ010000250.1 GCA_030627725.1 Desulfobulbaceae bacterium | reverse complement strand
GTGAAAGTCCTTGCCGTACCAGGACGCTCTTCCTGTTTTCGAATACCCGTGCGAAGACGGCAGAGGATAGTATGTCCGACCATTGATCTTGTATGGCCGCTGGGTTGGCGGAATCTTACCCTTCTGCCCGACAGTCCCGACCGGAACTCCCACGGTACGTTTTGACGGCGCCCGGACCTCCTTTTGCCCGCATGAGGTTGCAATAAGGCAAAGGCAGACGACGACAATGAAAGATACAATTTTTCTCATGCTATCTTTTCTCTCCTGTCCCCTGTCCCCTGGCCCCTGGCCCCTGTCTCCTGTCCCCTGTCCCCTGACCCCTAACCCCTGAACCCTGAACCCTCAGAGGATAAAAGACCCCGGCATGTCCAATGGTGTGCGGAGTATAGGGCCGCAAGCCTTTTTGGCTGTCAGCAACAGGAACGGAATCGAAGAGAACGTTTCCTTCATCATCAACAAAGGAAAGATAAAGATCCAGGATCGGACGGCATATCTGCAAGACGCCTTTTTCGTCCCGGCATATCTGCGGTGATTCCCAGCGTCTCTGTTCATATCCTTTAAACCAGACACCCTTCTTCGTGATGCCTGAAATCGTATCCGTCATAAAGGGCTGTTCAAAGTCACCCTCGCCAAATAAAATCTCATTGACCTGCCATTCCACCTCAAAGCTTCCCTGCACGGTCAGATAGGTCCAAGGGGCAAAGTCCATGATATCGCTTCTGAGAAGATGGACCCCTTTGTCGTTGAAAGCCCACTGCGCATGGCATACCGTGCATGCCGCCTCGGATCCGTATCTGCTGTGGGCTTCATGCTTTAGAGGAGGGATTGCAAGCTTCTTTCTTTCATGCCTTGTTTCCATGACCGAAACTCCCTCTTCTTGGAAAAAACTCTCAGGCGGCAAGGGATCATCTCCGCCCTTTTCATGACATGTTCCGCAGGTTGTCCGTTTCCGGCTCTTCACCCCCATCAACTCCCGGCCGGAATGGCAATCTATACAACTGAGGCCTTTTGTCTGATGCAGATCAGGGGCAAGCTGATGAAACTCGACGCCATATGGACGAAAAGAAGAACTGTCCTCTCGGTAGGGGGTCCGGTACTCATCGCTGAAGTCATGCTCGAACCTGCCGTAGTAATCGGCGCCCACGACATTGCCGTAATGACAGTGCAGGCATTCCGCATCCTTTGGCAATCTTACAAATTCATGCGAAACCAGCGAACCGCTCGTGTACTCCAGGTGGCAGGCAGCGCACCCCGTGCCCCTTCTCGTTTCCGGATACGGGTCGCCATTGGTAAAAAGATGACAGCGCAGACAGCGCCGCCGCAGAAGGTCTTCAGCAAGTTCAAGGGGCGTCTCTGGATTGTCATGAATCGGCAGGTCCACTAACGAGGCGATTGCATCATCAGCCCCAAAGGCCTTCCGAACCGCGTTGATCTCGTTATGCAAGGTAAAATGCAACGATTTTCGTACCGTTTCCACCTGGCTATGGCACCTGCCGCACTTCTCCGTCATATGGTCCGGATGCGCCGGCTGTCCGACAAGACCGGTATGGGCTTCCTCTGCTGTCACCGCACCGGCATTGCCGCCATGGCACTCGACACACTCCACTCTGTGAAAAGAATCAAGGGTCACCGGATGGCACCCTCTGCAGCCGGCAATACGGACAGTTTCTTGAACCTTCGCCTGATCCTGGACGGAAACCGTCTCTCTCTCTTCACGATCACACCCGAAGCAGAGAAAAAAAAGAAGAAAAAGAAAAAAAAACACAAGTCGTCTTGGCGACGGCAAAACGGCTTGTGTGTTCTTGAAGGCATCTTTCCGCATCGCTTTAGTATATTCACAGCCAGCGCCCGCGTCCATACAAAAGTAACCTACGCTGCGGACTCGTCAAAATCAGATTTATTTTTTTCTTTGGACAAATCAGGGGGAATTGCTATATATTAGGCCCTATGAAATCTCCAAACACAAACTCCAAAACAAAGTATATTTTCATCACCGGCGGCGTACTTTCCTCGCTTGGCAAGGGCCTGGCTGCCGCTGCAATCGGCGCCCTTCTTGAATGCCGCGGTCTGACCGTTACCTTTCAAAAACTCGACCCTTACATCAACGTCGATCCCGGCACCATGAACCCCTTTCAGCACGGCGAGGTTTATGTGACGGACGACGGCGCTGAAACCGACCTTGATCTGGGTCATTACGAGCGATACACAAATGCCGTGATGGGGCAGAGAAACAACTACACCTCCGGCCGTATCTACAACTCGGTCATTACCAAAGAGAGGAGAGGGGAATATCAGGGTGGGACCGTACAGGTCATCCCGCATATCACGGATGAGATAATCAATGCCATCCACCAGATGGAGGGTGATGCGGACGTGGCCATCATCGAGATCGGCGGCACCATCGGCGACATAGAAGGTCTGCCGTTTCTTGAGGCGATCCGCCAGTTCAGGTTTGACATGGGCAGGGAGAACTCGCTTTTTATCCATGTCACCCTGGTTCCATATATCAAGACGGCAGGCGAGGTCAAGACCAAACCGACCCAGCACAGTGTCAAGGAACTTCGCGCCATTGGCATTCAGCCGGACATCCTCTTGTGCCGTACGGAAAAAACGTTGACCAAAGACCTGAAGGCCAAGATTGCCCTGTTCTGTAACGTGAGCACCGATGAGGTCATCACAGCAAAGGATGTCGACAACATCTACGAGGTGCCGCTCTGTTTTTACGACGAGGGACTTGATGCAAAGATCCTGGAACTCTTAAACGTCTGGACCGGAGCGCCGAAACTCTCCCCATGGCAGGAACTCGTCCATAAGATCAAACACCCGGAGAACGAAGTTCTTATCGGTATTATAGGCAAATATGTCGACCTGAAGGAGTCCTACAAGAGTCTCCATGAAGCCCTGGTCCATGGCGGTGTTGCCAATGACGCCCGGGTGGAGCTCAGATATGTCAGCGCAGATGAACTCGAAGAAGGCAATGCCGACAAACTTCTCAAGGGCTGTCATGGCATACTCGTACCCGGAGGGTTTGGCAAGCGTGGCGTTCTCGGCAAGATGAAGGCAATCACCTATGCCAGGGAGAACAAAATTCCATTTTTCGGCATCTGTCTCGGCATGCAGCTTGCCGTGATCGAATTTGCCAAAAATATTGCCGGGATGAAAGACGCGAACAGCACCGAATTCGACCGCAGCAGCACGCATCCGGTCATATACCTCATGAAAGAATGGTTTGACTACCGTACCAACCAGGTGCAAGTGAGAGACGAGATGTCCGAGATGGGCGGCACTCTCAGGTTGGGCGCCTATCCCTGCAATATTCAGAAAAAAACATTTGCGGCAAAAGCATATGGCGTTGAAAAAATAGAAGAGCGTCATCGCCATCGGTTTGAGTTCAACCAGGAATTCAGGGAAGAACTGGTTAAAAAAGGCCTCATCATCAGCGGGACCTCTCCGGACAACACCCTTGTTGAGATCATCGAGCTGGCCGGCCACCCATGGTTTCTCGGCTGCCAGTTTCATCCCGAGTTCAAGTCAAAACCGATGAAACCGCATCCCCTGTTCAAAGATTTCATCAAGGCGGCAAGGGCTTTCACGGAAAAATAACTACGAATGGATTACGTTGAAATTTCCAGTATTGCCGACGCCGAATCGTTCACGATCGGCCCGGGCCGGCCCCTTGCCCTGATCGCCGGCCCCTGCGTCCTTGAATCGGATGATATGGCACAAGAGGTTGCGCTTACCTTGCGCGAAATCACCTCTCGCATCGGCATACCTTATATCTTCAAGGCTTCCTTTGACAAGGCAAACAGGACCTCTCTCAACTCGTACAGGGGTCCGGGAATCGAAAAAGGCCTTAAAATGCTCGGAAACATCAGTAATCTGGGCATTCCTGTTATCTCCGACATCCATGAGACAGGGCAGGTCGAAAAAGCGGCAGAGGTCCTTGACGTCCTGCAGATCCCGGCCTTTCTCTGCAGACAGACCGATCTCCTCCTGGCCGCTGCCCGGACAGGAAAACCCATCAGCCTCAAAAAGGGCCAGTTCCTCTCACCCTGGGACATGGAGCATGCGGTGAAAAAGATCAAGGAATCGGGCAACTCCAACCTGCTTCTGACCGAACGCGGGACCACTCTGGGCTATAACAACCTGGTTGTTGACATGCGCTCTTTCCAGATCATGCACTCTTTCGGCTGCCCGGTTGTCTATGATGCGACCCACAGCGTCCAGCTGCCTGGCGGGGCAGGCGGCAGTTCCGGAGGACAGCGTGAATTTATCCCGACGTTGACCCGGGCGGCGGTAGCTGCCGGCATAGACGCCCTTTTCATGGAGGTCCATCCGGACCCTGACCGGGCCCTTTGTGACGGCCCGAACTCAATCCCCTTGGACCAGATGGAACCACTGCTTGTCAAACTGGTTGAGATTCATAAAGCGGTTCAAACAGCTTGAACAGTTCAAACGGTTTGAACTGTTTAAACAAAGGTATCTCAGTGATGTACCCAAGCGACTGTGAAATAAAGCAAGGACTGCGGGAAAGGACTGAGGCCGGCAAACAAACCAACGAAAAAGGCTATGTCTGGCGCGCCTGCCTGCCCAAGGCAAAGCCGGTCAAACTCCTTTTGCTTGATGTTGACGGTGTTCTGACAGACGGTTCCATCACCTATACCGATGAGGGCTCGGAGATCAATCCCTTTCACGTCCGAAACGGATTCGGGATGCGGCAGTTGCAAAAGGCAGGAGTCAAGATAGGGATTATTACC
>DAOVSZ010000125.1 GCA_030627725.1 Desulfobulbaceae bacterium | reverse complement strand
TCGGATAATAATTCATATTATAAGCAGATTATTGAACGAGGTCAATGGGTTTTTTTGATGCATAATACTAAGGAAAGGGGAACAATTCCTCATCAGCGTATAATGCTGATTGACACGCGGACAAAGGGTTGCGGGGTGCGGGGTGAAAAACAAAAAAGAGTGTCGAATGTCGAGGTGTGGATGTTACTTTTAGATTATTGTTGGTTGGTGGTCGGAGAAAAAGGCCATTTATGGACAGACACCATCTAATTCGGTACGATGGACTTTTTACGAGTCCATCAAATTTAAGGCAACAAAGCAAGCCATTGGTAAGCAGGGGTCACAAGAATAGATTGATTCCCGTTAGGGAAAATACGAAAATTTTCTTCTTCACCCGCCCCAGTCGAGCTATCAAACAGTTGTACGGCAGGCACATTAAGACTGCGCTGGAATTTTTTTAGAGCTGCGGAAGGTTGATTGTCGGAAACTTTGGCCTCTATTAAAAGAAAAGGTACGCCGTCGTTGGCAAGTAAAAAATCCACCTCCTGCTGTTCCTTATTCTTGATAAAATGCAGAGAAAATCCCCCATAACCTATGTCGTTCCAATTAGTAACCGCCCGCCACAACTCAAGCGCAACCATATTCTCAAAACGGGCACCTTCATCTTTGATCCGAGGGAAGTCCCAAAGATAGACCTTCCGTTCTTTATGAATAGCTCTTGAAATTTTAAAGGTCCAGGGGGTAATGCTTATGGTCAGGAAGAATCTTTCAAAAATTTTAAGCCAGTTATTGACGGAATTATAACTCACCTTCAAATCTCCGGCTAAAGATGGAATAGATATGGGGCTGCCGACTTTGCCGGGCAATAAAAAGTACAGGGTTTCAGTATCACCGATTGATTTTATGCCGCTCAGGTCGCGAATATCTTCACGAATTAATTGATTGGCATACGTTGTTGACCAGCGGCGATACGTTGTTGCTCGGCCTGCTAAATACGGTTCCGGAAAACCGCTGAACTGCCTAAGCTGCGACCATGCCTCCCGCAGTTTGTGACTTCTGTCAATATCCATTCGCAAAGGATCATTGAGAAATTCTTCAATGGTTCTGTTTCTTTTTCCCAATTCCGCAATGGTGAAGGGCCATAAATGGAAAAGAAAGTAACGGCCGGCTAATGAATCCCCCCCTTTTTGAAAAATATCCAGGCGGCCGCTGCCGGAAACTAGAAATACGTAATCCTTGTGAAATTGGTCATAGACCCCCTTCAGGTAGTTTTTCCACTCCTTATATTTATGAATTTCATCGAAAATAATCAAAGGAGCAGAGGAGTCATGGCGAGGAACTTCTACAAAAAATGTCGGGTTTTCCAGTAAAGCAAGCCGGTCTTCCGGGATATCCCAATTACAGTATAGACTGTTTGCGAATGACCCGGAAATTATATGGGCCAGTGTGGTCTTACCGGCTTGACGTGGTCCGGCCAGAAAAATCATATTTTTATCTCTAACCAGTTCTTGCCATATAGTACCGTATAATTGCCTATCTTTCATGCTGACTATAATAGCTCGCATTGAAAAATTGTCACGTCTATTTTTCAGTATGGTGAACCAAAAAGCATAAAGCTATAAAACATAACTCAACAACCACCGTCTGAAGACAGTGGGTTGAAAAAAGGACTGAAAGTCCGGATACGGGTCAATAGAGACCCGTTGCAATCGTGCTCGTGCTCGTACACGGAAGTTCTTGGTGTTGATACACTGAAACAAAATAACCAGATTATTAACATGCGCATTGCTTGTCCAATGCCTCGATCAATTTTAATCCTTGTTCGTTTACGTGTACGTTGGTAAATATTCGGCCACCCGACCTACACTTTTTCGCCTTCCACCCGATCAATCAAGAGCAAGAAATAACCGGTCTGCTATAACGGTCCAGCTGTAGTGTTCTTCGGCCATGGCGCGGGCGCGGGTTGTGAGAGACCGGTATTGACCGATTCCCTGCTCTGCTATTCTATTTAATGTAGAGGGGAAATCGGCCGGGTCGGCTGTGAGCAGATGGATGTCAGGGGTGAATTTCAGACCCCGGTTGCCGAACGGGGTGGTAAGGATGAGGAGTCCGGCAGCAGCGTAATCGAGCATTTTGAGATTGGTGCCGGACCCGCTTTGCATGGGGTTGACGGCAATGTCGGCTGCGCCCAATACGCATGCCTTTTCCTCCTCGGTCAGAAGCCCAAGCCGGTGAAGGGTGGGAGGGAATGGCGGCAGGGGGGCATCGCAGACGTTGCCCATGATCAAAAAATCGATATCCGGACAGGATGGAGCCATATTAATGATATGTTCCACAGCCTCAATATTGGGCCCGTGCCATGAGCCCATGAAAATGGCGGTGAAATTACCGGCCAAACCGAGGCGTTGTTTGTAGTCTTCTCGTTCTTCAATGGAAACAAAGGGGGTTGATTCCAAGTCTACGCCGTTGGGAACAAGGGTCAGGTTCCGGGCCTTATAGAGTCTGGTCAGCCGATCGCCGTCCTCATGGCTGACAACGAGAACCCGGCTGGAATCGCGGCAACAGGCAGCCTCGATCTCCCTGATTTTCTGCATGGCGTCCCTGGCCTCAGGGAGTTCCGCCTCCAGGGCTGCCTTCAGGATATCAGCCTTGATATCAGCCTCAACATTATGGGCCTCATACCAGACAGGGCCTTTCCAGACAGTGCGTATTTCGTGGTAGAGATATGGGTGAGAAACTATAACCAGATCGGCATCAGCGCAGACCGAAGCGAGGGTCTGGCCATACTTTGGAGTGAGGCCGGTATTATCAATGGCCACGATATCATCAATCGAGGCGTTCAGGGTAAGTGCCAGTTGCCTCTGGAGATCTTGCTGACCGAGTGATTTAAGGATCCTGATTTCCCGCAGACCGGGCTGGATGGTTATCTCACCGGTCTGGTGCTGAAAGTCGGTAAGGGTGAGCAGGATAATATCAGCATAACGGGCCAGGCGCCGGTAAAGGTGATAGATACGGCTCTGACCGCCGCCTCTGGGCGGATAGATCGGGAATGTGGTGGTGACCACGATCAGGGGTTTAGGCCTTAAAAGAATCTGGATGGTTTTTTCCCAGGTGATCGGGGCGACTGTTTCACAGGCATCCCGACCCATCCTGACAGTATCATCCGGATTGTCGAGCAGTTGCTGCATTGCCTCGGCAAGGGCTCCGGGATCAGGCTCTGCCACCAATCCGTTATGGTGATGTTTGACCAGTTCGTTAACACCACCGCTGTCAGTGGTGGTGAGCACCGGCCTGGCAGCGCGCATTGCCTCAATGGTGACCAGGCCGTAATCTTCATCAGCCGGGATAAAGGGGACAAAAAGGCAGTCGTTATAAGCTTGGGCTATCTCAGCGTCAGTGCACCAGCCAAGGAAATGGATGCGAGGATCATCTGCCGCCAGTTTCTTCAGCCGCTCCTCTTCCGGACCCGTACCCGCAATCTGAAA
Organism: Desulfobulbaceae bacterium; assembly: GCA_030627725.1. Lineage (GTDB taxonomy): Bacteria > Desulfobacterota > Desulfobulbia > Desulfobulbales > DAOVSZ01 > DAOVSZ01. The sequence continues at coordinate 4,179 of DAOVSZ010000125.1, read as the reverse complement.
CCGGACGTCACCCTTTACCTTAATAAAGGCCCGGATGAGAAGATCGATGCGTTTAGGGGGATCCAGACGGCTGGCGGTGAAGATTGTTTTTTTATTATTCTTTTCAACCCTGTAATCCTGTTTATCTCTTTTATGGATATATTCGGGGTGGTGGAGGACTTCCACTTCCGCTTCCAGAGGAAAATAGTCTGCCCTGGCAGCGACATTATGTGAGATGGCAAGGTAGCGGCAGACAGAGTCGGGTGACAGGGCTATACCGTCCAGATGGTGGATTACGGCACGGCTCAAGGGGCCGGGAAAGGCGAACAATGCGGGGTCATGGCCAAGCAAACGGGTTACTTCACCAAAAAATTCCTCCAGATGGGCACGATCAGGCGGCTGGTTGAGCAGATATTTCAGCCGGCTAAAGCCGGCGGGCAGGCTGCCCGGTTCTTTGGGCAGACCGGCAGGATAGGTATCATAGAGACCGCGCAGCCGGTGCTGTAGATAGACGGTGTGGTTATGATGGTGAACCATCCAGCCCGGGTATTTGGTGGATATGATCAGATCGAAATGGCTCAGATCAAGTCGGCTGAAGGCCTGGTAGCTTGCGATCAGTTCCGGGAAAGTCCGTTCCGGGCTGGGAATTTTGATCAATTCAGCTTGGTGGGCAGTGTATTGATTGATAGCGTTTAAAAGCCCCCACCAGAGCTTTTCAGCTCCACCGATACCATAAGGGACAGGACTGGGGGCGACAATGGCTACTTTCATAATTAGATTCTTGTAAGCGGTTTACCTGTAGGTCGGGTTAGGCCGATAGGCCGTAACCCGACGATTTCAACCTGGTTTTGTCGGGTTACGCTTCGCTAACCCGACTTACACGATTGATTTTATTAGGGAAAACCTGTAACCCGCAACACTCTCTCTAACTCTCTTCCAGCAGCCGCTCTACCACATTTTCCCATGTGATGTTTGCACCGTGCCAGGCTTCAAGGCCCTGTTGCCCAAGAGTGGCTGCGCAACGGCGATCGGCGTGGAATTCTTCTATGGCCTGGGCAACGGCCTCGGGAGATGGTTCAACAACAACGCCGGTAAGGCCGTGTTGTACAAATTCCAGAGTTCCTCCTGAATCGGTGCAGGTAATAACCGGTCTGGCGGAGAGCATGGCCTCAAGGGTGACGTATCCGTAATCCTCATCCTCAGGGCCGAAAAAAACAGCCAGGCTGTGGGCATACCAGCTCTGTTTTTCAGCATCGCTGATTCTGCCGAGCATACTCACTTTTCCGGCAAGATCCAACTCATTAATCAGACGCTGATAGTGATCCATTTGACCACCGTCACCGGCCAGGACAAACCGGAGCGGCGCCTTGACAAGAGCGGCGGCACGGATGAGCAGTTCCTGGCGCTTCAGGCTCTCAAGACGGCTGGGGCAGAAAATATAATTCCAGGACTCACTGCTGTAAAAATTTTCCGCTCCAGGAGGTGGATGGTATAAGGACGTGGCCTTAAGACCATTATACTGCTTGAGTCGCTCGGCCACCCGGCGAGAATTGGCAAAGATACGCCAGGCACGGGGCAGGACACGATTGTCATAGTCAACAATCAGTTCACGCAACCGGCTGAGTTCCCGACTCTCCGGTTGTTGATCATAGAGTTCATAGACCGCCCGGTGCTGATGCATGATCCAGACAGTATGACGGTCATGACGCACGCCATAGCCGGGGAACTGCAGACTGATGACCCGGTCCACGGCAACACCGTTAGGCACATTGAAATCCTGACCTTCACAATGGTCCATGAGCGCCTTGATATCTTTTTCAGGGGAAAAGCGAAACGGGAAACGGAGCAACTCCACATCATGGCCATGGGCAACAAGGCCTCGGCAAAGACCGCGGATATGCTCATCAGCCCCTCCGGTCATAAAAGGCACCAGATTGGCGGTGACTAGAATCTTCATGGTTTGACCGCGATTAAGGCGAAGTCCTGGTAACCGCAGAGAAGAGCGTTGATCCTCTCGGTGAGGAGATCTTTTCCTTCCAGACGGGCTGAATCAGGATAAGGATGGAGGCGCAGAATTTCAATGGAAACAAAGCCGTGATAACGGGCCATAAATTCCATTCCCGATGGTGTCAGGGGATTACGGTGCGTTGGATCGTGATAAAAGGTGTGAGAACCGACCAGCGGATTTTCCGGATTAGGGGTCTCAAAGATAATGATGCCGCCGGGCCGCAAGGTGCGGTAGGACTCTTCAAACAAACGGTAAAGGAGCGGAAACGGGAGATGCTCGATCAGATGAAAAGCGGTAATTGCGCCCAGGCTGTCTATCTCCTTGCCGCGCAGGGCCTCCAGGGCATCGGACCGCTCTGCTGCAAACCCGGCGTCAAGGCAATGATCCACCATGACCTGTGCTCGATCCACACCTGAGCCGATCAGATACCGGTCAAGTAATAATCCCAGCCATTCGCCCCGGCCGCATCCCAGATCTAAAACCGGGGCATCAACGACTCCGGCCCCGCTTTTGTCAAGGTAGTCGAGGTAGACCGTGAGGTCCCGGCGGATATCTCTCTCATCCCCCCGACAGGCATCGGCAAAGGCCAGAAGATAGGTCTCCAGACGGTCATCCGCATGGTCGGCCAAGACCTGTTTCTCATCTTCGGTCAGGCGGCCATCAGCCTTAAGGTCATCCATCAGCCTTTTAAGCTCATAGCCCCGCAGGATATTAGCCTGCCGTGTCAGGACCAGATCCCGTTGCAGATCGTGGAATTCCTGATTTATTCTTATCAAGTCCTGAGAGCGCGAATCAATCTCACCTGTAATCAACTGCTCCAAAGTGACAAACCTTGGCTCCAGGCCGGCAAGACGCTGTTCCCATCTTTGCATATCAGCATGGAGACTGCGGTATCCCCGCCATGGCCGAAGGAGCCAGCCGACAAAACGCAGGGCAAATTCGCAGTGCAGCCGTTTGGCAATGCGCCGTAACCGTGCAAAGGGCAGTGGTTCAGATGGTTGAGACTGCGGAACCACCGTCTCAATCGGAGGCGGCAATTGCCCGCTACGCGACAACACCTCCAGACGAATACGCTCTTTTAACTCATCAATGTTTAACATCAGGTTGCCTTTTTTGCGAAATAATCAATATTACATTCTCTCTCATCTCAGCCCTGAAGGGGCGTTATTCAATAGCCCGGGGCCAGTGCGCGGCACGCAGCCCCGGGTAGTGAAAGCACCACAAACAGATAAGCCCTGTAAGGGCGATATAAAGATGCGGGAATACATCGACTGATTGTTTTGTACCGCCCCTTCAGGGCTTGACAAGAGATGGCCTCCTTTACCCAGGGTTCCGCTTTGCTACACCCTGGGCTATCGAATAACGCCCTTTCAGGGCTATTCTGATACCGGCCACGCAGGGCGACCAGCAATCTACAACCCGCAAGCAACCTGCAACCCGCAACCCGTAACCCGCAACTATGAATTCACTGCCTTACCAAAGGCATCCAGCAGATTGTTCAGAGAACGGTTCCAGGTGTACTGGGCCGCTCGCTGCAGCCCCAGACCTTCAAGCCGTTCTCGCATTGCATCATCTTCGAGCAGAGCTGTCAGGCCTTGCAGAATCGCATCCCCGTCATCCGGATCTGCCAGGCAGGCCGCGCCACCGGCCACCTCAGGCATGGAGGCCCTGCTGGAAGTGAGCACAGCGGTTCCGGATGCCATTGCCTCGACCACCGGCATACCGAATCCCTCATAAAAGGAAAGATAGGCCATAAGCCGAGCACCTGAATATAGAACTGGCAGATCTTTCTGCTGGATATAGCCCAGCATGATAATCTCGCCCCTGGCTACCGCCCCTGAAAGTTCTTTTTCTGTTTCTTCTGTTTTCCACCCACGGCTCCCGGCCAGAACCAGAGGGTGACGTTTACGCAATTGCCGGGGCAGCCTGAGCCATGCCCGCGCCAGCCCGGCCACATTTTTCCTGGGTTCAAGGGTGCCGACAGACAGGACATAACCGGGTTTCAGGCGATAATGGGCCAGCACGGAAAGGATTTCCTGCTCTGATCGCGGATAAAAATCAGAGGCTACGCCAGGAGAGACGACTGATATCAGTTTATCATCCACTCCGAAAACCTCTCTGACTTCGCTGCGGGTAAAATCGGAAACAACGATGATCCGACTCGCTCTTTCCATGGAGTCATCCATATAGCG
>DAOVSZ010000126.1 GCA_030627725.1 Desulfobulbaceae bacterium | reverse complement strand
GTTTTTCTCTGTGCCCCTGTGAACTCTGCGAGAGATTTTTTTGCCGATGAAATTCAGACCATGTATTGACCTCCACGACGGTCATGTAAAACAAATTGTCGGTTCTACCCTTTCCGATACCCGGCAGCAGGACCTGAAGACCAATTTTGCCTCTGACAAGCCTTCTTCCTATTATGCAAAAATGTACCAGGCGGACGGATTGTACGGTGGCCATGTTATTATGCTGGGTCCGGGAAATGAGAAGGCGGCCGTCGAGGCCCTGCAGGCATTTCCGGGCGGGCTCCAGATCGGCGGCGGGATCAATGCCGATAATGCCGGGTACTGGCTTGATCAGGGGGCTGAGGCGGTTATCATCACCTCTTTTGTCTTTCGGGACGGACAAGTCCTTGAAGACCGGCTCAAAGATCTTGTTGCCGCCATTGGAAGCGACAGGCTGGTGCTTGACTTAAGCTGCCGCAAAAAAGATGACGGCTATTATATCGTCACCGACCGCTGGCAGAAGTTTACCTCCGTTACCATCACCAAGGAAGCTCTTGATTATTTTGCAAAGTTCTGCAAAGAATTTCTGGTCCATGCCGTGGACGTGGAGGGCAAGTGCGCGGGCATTGAGGAAGATCTTGCCGAAAGCCTCGGTCGCTGGTCTCCGATCCCCACCACCTATGCCGGCGGCATTCACAACATGGACGATCTGTTGCGCTTAAAGGACCTGGGCCGGAACCGGCTCGATGCAACAATCGGCAGCGCCCTTGATATCTTCGGCGGCAACGGGATAACTTATCAGGAGGCGGTTGCTTTTCATAAAGGAGTTTAGTGACTTACGCCGCAACTTCTTCGAAAAAAACAAGAAACTGGAAAACTGATTTCGTAGCTATTAACTGCGAGTTACTCCAAGTCACTTATGCCGTTCCTAAATATTATTACCCTTAAAGGTGTTAGACTGCAGGCTTTTAGGAAAAGCTCATGTCGAAGGAACATACCTTAAAATTTAACAGTAGACGTTCTTTGCATTCGACGTTCGACGTTCGACGCTCGATGTTCGACATTCATCTTTTGTTTGCCCTCCTGTCCCTCTGTTGTCTCCCTGCCACCTGTTTCGCTGTCAGTGAAACAGATCTTCATTCGAAACTCGAAACCGATATCCTGCCCTTTTTTACCAGCCAGCTTCGCTTTGGCGCCTTTCATGGACAGGGTGACGTCCCCATCCACTATGCTTTTTTCGATACTGCTGACGAAAAGGGCGCCCTCGTGATTACGACCGGCAGACAGGAATCGATCGCAAAATATGCGGAAGTGCTTTTTGATCTGAAGGACAGCGGCCTTGATATCTATATCATGGACCATAGAGGCCAAGGGTTTTCCGGCAGAATGCTCAATGATCCCCGCAAAGGCCATGTTGCCGACTTTGAAAATTATGTTGCCGACCTGCAAACATTTGTTGATTCAGTCGTCAAAAAGACTCCCTACGCCGGCACATTCTATCTCTCCCATTCCATAGGGTGCACAATCGGAATCCTCTATGCCGCAAGGTTTCCGGACACCTTTGACGGCTTGATTCTCGTATCACCCTTTTTTGAAATCAACACCGGTCTTGTCCCGCAGTGGATCGTTCGAGGTGTGGTCGAGCTTTTTTCCATGGTCGGCCTTGATGAATCCTTCGTGCCCGGCGGCGGATCGTACACAACCGACATTCCGTTTGACGACAATATCGTTACCACAAGTAAAAAGCGTTATGAGTTAACGAAAAAGCTTGTTGATCTCTATCCTGAAACCGCCCTGTTCGGGCCGACAAACCGGTGGGCCGCGGAGGCTTCTGCCGCAGGCGGAAAGGCCCTGGATGCCGCATCATCCCTGCCAAGGCCCATCCTTCTCCTACAGGCGGCAGACGATAAAGTGATACGCGTCTCACCACAGGAGGAGTTCTGTAGAAAGTCAGAAAAGTGTACTCTCCGTAAAATGCCGGAGGCCGGGCATGAGATCCTCATGGAACGAGATTCCATACGAAATCAGGCTTTCATGCATATACGGAACTTCCTTCAGACACGGACAGGGATGAAAGGTGTGGAGGCGGCCGGGAAAAGGGGAAAGGAATAAGCATCATTCTCCGGCGCTGCTGAACAGTTACAAATCCATTTGGTTGATTCCAAAACATGTGATACCATTAATATTATCATTACGTATTGACCCCTATTAAACGCGTATGAGGTGGATCGTGAAAAAAATTCGGAATGCCGTTATCAGGTGCCTGGATCAGAACAAGGGAGATGAAACCCTTGTGGCTGAACTGGAGAAGATCATTGCCAAGGAAGGGCCTGAGGCCTGCCAGGTCATTTTTCAGGTCCTGGCAAATCTTGACCTGGAGCAGAATGAGGCCACCATGTGCTGGCATGAGACCCTGGACCACCAGAACGCCATGACTTCTCTTCTGGGCCGCCGGGTCAGCCTGACCACGGCCTTGTGCGACTACTTCTGCTCCATCCACAAGTCTTTGAAAAATCCTAAGGTCGTTGAGATCCATGTGTATGAAAAAACCGTCATGGATTCAAATTATGACGGACTCACCGGCCTTATGAACCGCCGGTATTTCGATAATGCGCTCAACCGGGAGATGTCGCAGGCAAAACGGTACAATACGGACCTTTCTCTTTTGTTTCTTGATCTTGACGATTTTAAGTATTTTAACGACACCTACGGACACCAGGCCGGTGACAGGGCCTTGAAAATGGTTGCGGATGTGATCATGAAAGCAAAGAGGACCGGTGATATTGCAACGAGGTATGGCGGCGAAGAGATGGTTGTCATCATGCCTCAGACCGGCAACATTGAAGCACTTGTGCTGGGAGAGCGGATCCGCGAAAGGCTGGAAAATATCGAGATGGAGTGCGGGGGCAAATCCGTCAATATCACGGTAAGCGGTGGCGTTGCTTCCTACCCGGCAAATGCCGAGGATGCGACAAGCCTCGTGAAACTGGCTGACAGCGCCCTGTACCGGGCAAAGGGGTCGGGCAAAAATGCGATTTCGCTTTTTTCTCAGGACAAAAGACGTTTTTTACGTTTTGACTTCACAGGCGCCATTCAGGTCCGGAAACTCGGGTTTAAAGAAACCATAACCTTTACCGGCGAAAGCAAGGACATCAGCCTTGGCGGCGTTTTGTTTGAACATGATTCCCCTCTTGATATCGGCACCCGGATTCAGATCAGCATCCCGCTTTCCAACGAAGCCCCTCTCCTCATCATCGGCACGGTTGTCCGGATGGAGGCCCTGGACTCCGGCAGGTATGATGTCGGCGTCTCCATTTCATTTCAGGAACTGGACAAAATAACCAAGCATGAGATAAAGAGATATCTCGCCAGTCAGTTGAAATCCTCTTCATAAAATCATGACCCTGTTGATTCCGGAGAAAATCAAGATGGATGATTCTGCCATTAAGACCCTTGAAACAATTTATGCCAATTACAGCGCTGCCAACGATAACATCATCTCTGCCCTGCAGGAAATCCAGAAAGCCTTCGGCTTTGTGCCGGAAGAGTCCGTTTACTGGTTTGCAGACAAGAGCGGGGTGCCGATGAGCAAATTTTACGGGATCCTTACCTTTTACGCCCAGTTTCACTTAAAACCACGCGGCAAAAACATTATCACTGCCTGCTGCGGCACGGTCTGTCATGTCAAGGGGGCCCACCGGGTGCTGTTTCAGCTCAACGAAGAACTCTCCTTTCCTCCTGGAGAAGATACGACCAGGGACGGATTGGTTACGCTTGAAAAAGTTGCCTGTCTCGGGGCCTGCAGCATAGCGCCGGTAGTTGTTGTCAACGATAAGGTCTGCGGCAGGATAACGCCTGACAACATGGTCAAGAAAATCCAAAAACTTCGGGATAAAGACAAGTGAGCAAAGAAATTCTGATACATGTGTGCATGGATACGGGCGGTATTGCGGCCGGCAGTCTTGATGTTGTTGACGCTTTTAATGCCGAATTTGCCAAAACCGACATACCGGCCCGGATTGAAAAACGATGTTCGCTGCACAAGGTGGGCTGTCGAGGCTTTTGCGCCCGCGACGTACTGGTTGATATCACCATTAAGGGAGAGAAGACAACCTATCAGTACATAAAACCTGATATGGTGCCGAGGCTGGTGGAGGAGCATATCATTGGCGACACTCCGGTAGAAGAATGGATGGTCGATGAGACCTACGATGACTTTTACAAGTTGCAGAAAAAGGTGGTCCTTGCCAATAACGGGAAAATTGATCCGGAAAATATCGATGAATACCTCGATGTCGGCGGGTATGCGAGCATCACCAAGGCATTAAAGGAAATGACCGCAACCGAGGTTATTGAAACGGTGAAGGCGTCCGGCCTACGGGGCCGCGGCGGGGCAGGCTTTCCCACCGGCCTGAAATGGGAACTCTGTGTCAAAAACAAGGAGAATCCAAAATATATCATCTGCAACGCCGATGAGGGCGACCCCGGGGCCTTCATGGACCGGTCGGTCATTGAAGGCAATCCTCATTCGCTCATCGAAGGAATGAGTATCGGCGCCTATGCCATTAGTTCCAACGTCGGGTATGTCTATATCCGCGCCGAGTATCCTCTGGCCGTGGAGCGGTTGGCAAAGGCCCTGGACCAGGCCCGGGAACACGGTTTTCTGGGAAAAGGAATCCATGGCTCAGACTTTGATTTTGAAATCAAGGTCAAGCTTGGCGCCGGCGCCTTTGTCTGCGGTGAGGAAACAGCGCTCATCGCCTCGATCGAGGGGGAACGCGGCATGCCGCGGGCCAAGCCGCCCTATCCGGCTGATAAGGGCTTGTGGGGAAAACCGACTATTATCAATAATGTTGAGACCTGGGCAAACCTGCCGCCGATCATTAAAAACGGTGCCGAGTGGTACGCGGCCATCGGCTCGGAGAACAGCAAGGGCACCAAGGTTTTTGCCTTGACCGGCAAGATCAGAAATACCGGACTTATCGAGGTGCCCATGGGCATCCCGCTCCGGGACATTATTTTCGATATCGGCGGTGGCATCGAAGGAGGTGGACTGCTCAAGGCCGTGCAGACCGGCGGCCCGTCCGGCGGCTGTATCCCCCAGGAACATATTGATATGCGGGTCGACTACGACAACCTGGCAAAGGTCGGCTCCATGATGGGGTCCGGCGGGATGGTCGTGCTTGACGAAAGTGATTGCATGGTGAATATCACCAGGTTCTTCCTGGAGTTTACCCAGGCGGAATCCTGCGGGAAGTGTACGCCCTGCCGGATCGGCACCAAGCGGTTACTTGAGATCCTGACCCGCATTACCGAAGGCGAAGGAAAAAAGGGCGATATAGAACTTCTCCTCGACCTGGCCAATGACGTCAAAGACACCAGTCTTTGCGGGCTTGGCATGTCGGCGCCCAACCCGGTCTTAAGCACCATTCGTTATTTCCGGCATGAATATGAGGCGCATATCAATCATAAACGCTGCCCGGCCAAGGTCTGCCGGAAGCTTCTCACCTTCTTTGTCCGCGAAGACCTCTGCACCGGCTGCGGTATGTGCGTGCGCGCCTGCCCGGCCGGGGCGGTTTCCGGCAAAAAGAAAAAACCCCACCGCATTGACACTTCAGCCTGCATCAAATGCGGCGCCTGTTATGACGTCTGTAAATTTAAAGCAGTACTCAAGGAGTAGGTATGATCAGCCTGACCATCAATGAAAAAGATATACGCATGCCTGAGGGGGCAACCGTTCTGGAGGCGGCGCAGGCCCTGGAAATCGAGGTCCCGACCCTCTGTCACGATCCGCAGCTCAAACCATACGGCGGCTGCCGTTTGTGCATCGTTGAGATAAAAGATTTCCCGCGCCCGGTCACTGCCTGCACCACCCCGGCGACAGACGGCATGGAGGTGACAACGGAGAGCGACCGTCTCTACAGGCTTCGGCGGACCATTGTGGAGTTGCTCCTTTCCGACCACCCGAACGACTGCATGGTCTGCGCGCGTGCAGGGGACTGTACCCTGCAGGAGCTTGCCTATTTCTACAAGCTCCGGGAAAACCGGTTTATTGGTGAGCGGCGGCATTACGACATGACCGATAAAAATCCCTTTATCAAACGGGAGATGGAAAAATGTATCCTGTGCGGCAAATGCGTCCGAGTCTGTGACGAGATACAAGGGGTGAATGCCATTGATATCGCCTACAGAGGATTTAACGCCAAGGTCTGCCCTCCCTATGAAAAGGACCTGGACTGCGAGTTCTGCGGCCAGTGCATTGTCGTCTGTCCCACCGGCGCTCTTTCCGGCGTCATCTGGGGCGGCCAGGGGCGGCAGATGGATGTCAAGCTCACGGATACGGTCTGCCCTTACTGCGGCTGCGGCTGCAACATCACGCTCCATTCAGTACGCGACAAGGTGATCCGGGTCACATCTCCAAAAGACTCCATAAACCAGGGCTGGCTCTGCGTCAAGGGGCGGTTCGGGTATGAGTTCATCAACCAGAAAGACCGTCTGCAAACTCCGCTTATACGTCGCAGGAAGGGTGGAAAACTCGAGCCGGCCACCTGGGACGAGGCCTTGAATCTCGTCATGTCCCGCTTTGAGAAGATCAAGAAGGAGCATGGGCCGGACGCCCTTGCCGGTCTGGCCTCGGCCCGATGCACCAATGAAGAAAACTACGCCTTTCAGAAATTTTTTCGGGCAGTGATCGGCACCAATAACGTGGACCACTGCGCCCGTTACTGACACAGCGCTACCGTGGCCGGTCTGGCCACAGCATTCGGGTCCGGCGCCATGACAAATTCCATTGCCGAAATCGAGAATGCCGACGCCCTTTTTGTGATTGGTTCCAATACCACGGAAAATCATCCCATTATCGCGTTGCGCATGAAAAAGGCGGTCAGAAACGGCGCAAAGCTCATTGTTGCCGATCCGCGCAGGATTCCGCTTGTCAAATTCGCACATCTGTGGCTCAGGCACCGACCTGGCACGGATGTGGCCCTTATCAATACGATGATGCATGTGATTCTGAAGGAGAAACTTCACAACGACACCTTTATCCGCGAGCAAACCGAAGGGTTTAAAGAGCTGAAGGCCTCACTCAAGAAGTTTACACCTGCCTATGGCGCAAAGATCACAGGAGTTCCCAAACAAGACATCATCCACGCGGCGCGGATCTATGCAGAGGCAGACAAGGCAGGCATCTATTACACCATGGGGATCACACAGCATTCCATGGGCACCAACAACGTCTTTTCGCTGGCCAACCTTGCCGCGCTCACCGGGAATCTTGGCCGCGAATCAACAGGCGTCAATCCTCTGCGCGGACAGAACAATGTACAGGGGTGCTGCGACATGGGCTGCTCCCCGAATGTGCTGCCCGGCTATCAGAATGTGACTGATCTGGCGGTACGGTCCAAATTTGAGGATGTCTGGGGCGCCACGATACCGGACAAAGTAGGTCTTACGGCAACTGAAATGACAGGCGCAATGATAGATGGACGCCTGAAATGCCTCTATGTGATGGGAGAAAACCCTGCGTTAAGCGACCCCAACATGACCCATACCCTGAAGGCGTTTAAGAACCTCGATTTCCTCGTGGTCCAGGATATCTTCCTGACCGAGACCGC
>DAOVSZ010000162.1 GCA_030627725.1 Desulfobulbaceae bacterium | reverse complement strand
CGCATCTGAATAGTTACGAGAAAAAATGGATAAAATAGATAAAATTCATTTGAATTGGACTGTTACTCAATAAACAAAGGATGGGAGAAATGAAGCTTCGTACATGCGTTACGCCGTCCGGCAGTTTTGTCTGCGGGATTCACAGGCCGCATTTTACCGTCACAAACCTTCGCGAGAACGATTTTTTCTCACCGCTCGGCATCTTTGAAGATGGCCGTGTGCATGAGAATCGTGTGAATTTTCCTTCCGGCGATGTGGAAGAGGAAGCGGCAGGGCGGATCTTTGAGGTGCCGAATCCCTTTCCCTTTCGCGGTACGACCTATATCGGCAAGGACTGGGCGGACAGAAAGGCGGACAATCCGGAATCGATTAAATTGCCGCCGCCGATTGCCGCCTCATTCACCGAGATGATCAAAGAGTGGTCCGGCCTGGACCTTTCCGAGGAGAGGCTTGAACAGGCATTCTGCTCTCTTCCGGAACCGCTCCTGTTGACCCTTGCCGTGACATCCACTGATCCGGATGATCTTGTTCGTCTGGCTGGGATGTGCTGCGATATTATCCATGATCCGGATTCAGGACGACCGGCCGGTCTTAAATATAATAAGGACGATTCAGGCCGTATCCGGGCCGTGATTCACAACCATTTTCTCTTTGAGGCCCTGGTGAATAATTTTCATCTGCCGAACGTATACAAGGAGGTGATGGTGCTTCGTCCGGGCGCCCAGGGAGAAAGCGAGATCGTGGGCGAATATCAGGACGATGGGGAGGGCGGTCACGTCTTTGAATACCTGCGTCGGAACAGTTATATCCCGTGGGGGCATTATGCCTCCAACATGGCGAATGACAGTGTCCGCTACCGGGTCCGTGATCTAAGTCGAGCGGATATGAAGGGGTTGCGTCATCTCTACTATCAGCGGACTTATTCAAGGATGGCCCGGCAGCTTGGGTTGCCGGTTCCTGAAGGGCGCAGGACGATAACGGTCGAAGACCTTGAAAAATTGCGGAACGAAATCATCTCTATCATGGAAGAGAAAAAGGAAGGAGATCTGCAGTTCAACTCCACTCTCTGGGGCTGGAACTTCGGCTTTGATTTTGCTCCGAGCAGGTATCGGCTCCATGCCTCGCATCAGCAGATCCATCAGCAGTATGCCATGCTGCCGGCAACCGTATCGGTTGTTGAGGGTCTCGGGGGAGCGGAAGAGATGGAGATTCCGAGCTATGGCTGCGGAGATCTTGTAGCTTCGTTTACCCGGGAGTTCAAGCAGGAGACCGGCAGGGATTTTTTCGCCTGTTACATCGAGGCGATCAGATCAAACAGGAGGCTTGACAAGAGGTTGGATCGAGAGAGCAGCCTTGTTGTATACGAGGATGAAAATGTCATGCTCTTTGTCCCCAAGGCGCAGACATCACAATGGGAACTGCAGCTGATGACGCTTGGGAAGGTAGGAAATATCCTGGAGGCGGATGCGGCGACCCGTACCTCGGTCGATCAATCCATCTCTATTGCGATGAGCGTCCTGACCGGTCTTGGCGCAAGGATGATCACTACGATCGAGTTTTCCAAGCGCTTTGATTCGCCGGACTCCGATCAGCGGCTGCTCTACAGTTTCATGCCCAGACTGCCGGAATCACCCGGCGCCTTCAGCGAGGCGCAATTACGATTTGTCAACGGCCATTACCCGGAAGATTTCGCCAGAGCATGTAGGAAGGTAGCGGCGGAGTAAGCAGGGAGTTTTAAACAAAAGGTAGGAGGTTAGGTTCTCAGGCTCGTCGTTGAAAAAAAGGTGGCTCAAAGTTTACAGTTGACGGTTTACAGTTTACGGCAAAAAAACGGTATTTTTTTATTCGCACTTACCGTAAACCGTCAACTGTAAACCGTCAACCAGTGCAGTACACGGTTGCATGCAACACCAGTCAGGCACAGGAAAACAATCGAATCGCCACCCTCCTTTACTCTTCATGCAGATTCATGCTGTAGTTCATGTTTTTTAACAGCTTCTGAAGGCCTCGCTTTGTTTTGATATTAAAGATCAAGGGGGCGACAATGTTGGCATGGAGTGAGCGTTCCCCGGACGGGTTGGGGTCAGCCGGATCATCAATTTTCGCCAGCATCAGGAGCACTGCCATCTCCTCAACGCTCTTCGCGCCAAGGATTTCCTGTTCTTCGTCGGAAAGTGTGAAATCATAATTCAGTCCATAGTCCACCGGGTCAACAAGGGTGAAGGTCACTTCCGGCTGTTCGTTAGCCTGCAGGAGAAAGATATTTTTGTCCTGGTTCTTTTGGTGGAACAGTTTGTATTGTGTGCATGATTCAAAGCCGGGAATCCCGTCAGGGAATGTATAGACGATATCCTGTCCTTTTTTATGGTCAGAGAGTGTTTCGGGTGATTTCATCAAGTGCCTCCTGGGCTTATCTCAGTTGAGTAAAAGAAAACATGGCAGCCGTTGCTATTTGCATTTATAATATTTTGAAGTCAGAAGTCAGAAGTCAGAAGTCAGAAGTCAGAAGTCAGAAGTCAGAAGTCAGAAGTCAGAATAGCTGCATTTTCTTTTTCTCCTGTCTCCCGGATTCTGACTCCTGAATCTAATATCTCTATCGGCAGAGAGACGGTAATGCTCAAGATAATTGATAACCCTGATCTGGAAAAATACAGAGCGACCTATTCCATCGGTGAACCTCTTTTCCTGGAGGGCGATTCGTCACGGGACCTTTTTGTCCTGGTTTCCGGGACCTTAGATGTCCTGAAAGGGGACAAGAAGATTTCAGAACTGAATGAGTCGGGCACCCTTTTTGGCGAGATGTCTTTTTTGTTGGGGGAACAGAGAACGGCCTCCATCAAGGCAAAGGACTCGGTCGAGGTTGTCCGTTTTCCGGGCGAGAAGATCGAGGAGCTCATGACAGAGGTCCCGTCAATGGCCCAGGAGATCTCTGTCATATTGGCAGAGCGTCTCCGGGACACCAGCAGTATGGTGCATGGGCTCAAGGAGTTTTGCGACCAGCTGCCTGATGCAGTGATGATTACGACTGACAAGGACCAGCGGATTCTGGCATGGAATTCGGCCGCAGAAAGACTGTACGGCAGGGAGGCAAATGAGATGCGAAATCTGCCTCTGCGTGAGATCTATGAAGATCCCGAGGCGTATCAGGCGTTCCAGAATGAACTGCAGATGAAAAAGTCCTTGAGCGGAAAGACGATGCGGGTAAAAAATCCGGCTGGAGATCAGCGCTTCGTTTCAACCAGCACCACCGTCCTTTATGACGGTCATCGCAATGTTCAGGGGCTTCTTTTCCTTGGCAGGGATGTCACAAAAATCCATGCCATAGAAAGAAAATATGTGCAGATTCGCAACTGGCTTTTCCCTGCAATTGCCTTGCTCGGGATATGCCTTGCTGTCTTTTCCTGGGCCTATCCGAATTTTACCCGCGGGTCCCAGATCCTGGGTTATAAAATCCAATCGTTCCAGGACCGGCTTGGAAAAGATTATACCGTACTGGCGCAGAAGTTTGCAGCTGCTTCTGTTGTCGGTGATCAAGCTGCCATGGCCGCTGTGATGGAAGCGTATTTTGCCGGCAAGGACCCGGACAGCTTCGGTATCACCGGCCTTTTACTCCTGGACAGGGATAAAAAAGTCATTGCCGCTTATTCCCCAAAGCAGATTGGTGAGACCTCAGGGCTTCTTAACAGCAGTTACGGTGCGATCCAGTTTTCTGAAAACGAGAAATCACCACATTATGTATTGAAACTTTTCCGCTCCACCAAAGAGCATCCAATGGGGACAGAGGGGCTGGAGCTTGCCTTTTCGATTCCCGGAGGCTTGCTTGTATTTCAGCTCGACCCGGAGTGGATTGGCAAAGAATTCGGTATTGATGGGAAAACATTGAAGAAGATGCGGTTTTAAATATGGAACAATTATGACAGACAAAAAAGGATATTACGGACAGTGGGGAGGGGCGTTTATCCCTGAGGTTCTGCACGAGACCTTTGTGCAGTTGAATGCGGCTTATAACGATGCGAGGGCCGATTCCGCCTTCTGGAAGGAGTATATTGCTCTTATGGGATCGTATTCATGTCGCCCGACCCCGTTAACGCATGTGGAGAATCTCTCACGTCATTTCAACGGCGCGCAGATATTCGTTAAACGAGAAGATCTCAATCACACCGGCGCCCATAAGGCGAACAACGTCATGGGCCAGGGGCTTCTGGTCAGGCGTATGGGGAAAAAACGGGTCATTGCCGAGACCGGCGCCGGCCAGCACGGGGTGGCGACCGCCACTATGGCAGCCAGGTTCGGCTTTGAATGCACCATCTATATGGGCGAGGAAGATGTCATGCGGCAGCGGCCCAATGTTTTCTGGATGGAGAAGCTGGGCGCAACCGTGGTGCCGGTGACATCCGGAGCACGAACATTGAAAGATGCCATGAACGAGGCCTTCCGCGACTGGGTGACCAGCATGGATGACACTCACTATGTGATCGGCACGGTCTGTGGGCCGCACCCTTTCCCTGAGATGGTTGCCTGGTTTCAGTCGATTATCGGGAGCGAAGCCAGAAAGCAGATAACAGAAGTTTTTGGGAAATTGCCGTCCCGGGTCTATGCCTGTGTCGGCGGCGGCTCAAATGCAATGGGTGTTTTTCAGGGTTTTCTTGATGATCCTGATGTTGAACTGATCGGGGTTGAGGCAGGAGGAAAGGGACTTGAGACCGGCCGGCACGCAACCCGCCTGACAGGAGACGACGCCTCTGCAGGCGTGGCCCAAGGGTATAAGACGATGTTTCTGCAGGATGATGACGGCCAGATGCGGGACACCCACTCGGTCGCAGCCGGCCTTGACTATATCGGGGTGTCGCCGATCCTGACCGACCTGTGGGAAAAGGGCAGGGTGCGGTTTGCGACTGCAACAGATGACGAGGTGATGAACGCCCTTGACCTGACCATGAAAAAGGAGGGGATTATTCCGGCGCTTGAATCGGCCCACGCCTTTGTGCAGGCCTATAAGGAGGCGGGAGAATTAACGCCGGACGATGCGATCATCATCAATATGTCCGGCAGGGGAGACAAGGATATCTTCACGATCGCGCATGCCTTTGGGGACCCGTCCTGGAAAGAGTTTATTCGAGAAAAAGGTGCTGAATATGCAGCTGAAAAATAAGATCCGCGCAGCGTTAAACGAAAAGAAGATACTCCTGATGACCCATCTCGTGCTGGGCTATCCGTCGCTTTCCGTCAATCGCGAGGTCATCAGACAGATGGTGGAAAACGGCGTTGATATAATCGAGATGCAGATTCCGTTTTCAGAGCCCATTGCAGACGGGCCGATGATTTTAAAGGCGAACCAGGATTCGATTGCAGGTGGGATAACGGTGAAAGAATGCCTTGAATTTGCAGCAGAGATCACAGCGGCCTATGATATCCCGTTTCTCTTCATGACCTATTACAACATCATCTACAAGTACGGGGAAGAGGCATTCTTTAAGAAAGCGGTCGAGATCGGCATCCAGGGGTTCATCGTCCCGGACCTGCCGCCTGAGGAAGGGGAGTCCTTTCACCGTTTGGCTGCAAAATACGGGATCGCCCCGATCCTTATCTTTGCGCCCACCAGCACCGATGACAGGATGAAGGAGGTCACGGCTTCGGCCAAGGGCTTTATCTACTGTGTTGCCCGCCGCGGCGTGACCGGAAAGAAGACAGAATTTACAGAGGATTTCGACAGTTACATGGCCCGCTGCCGAAAGGCAACAGACCTGCCGCTTGCGGTCGGTTTCGGGATCAGTGGCAAGGAGGACGTGGATTATCTTGTCGGGAAAGCTGATATTGCAGTCATCGGCACCAGAACCATCCAGCTGGTGGATGCGGAAGGCGCGGCAGCAGTGGGGCCTTTTGTTGCCGGGTTGCGATAACGCCCCCCTTTTGGTGCTGCCTTCCGCCTTCAGCCTATCCACCTTGAGTTAAGGAGTGCCGAAAATGGAAAGCTGGCTCACCGCCGCCCTGATTGCCCTTGTTCTCTATGGTTTCTGGGGATTTCTGCCGAAAATTGCCGTGACCCACATCAATCCGATGAGCGCCCTGGTCTATGAAATTGCAGGGGGACTGCTGGTCGGGCTGGTCGCCCTTGCCTGGCTCGGCTTCAAGCCGCAGTATACTCCAAAAGGGTTTGCCGCCGCTTTTTTTACCGGAGTGACCGGTATCACGGGCACCCTGTTTTTTTTCTATGCCCTGACCCGCGGAAAGGTTTCAATAACCGTATGCATGACAGCCCTGTACCCTATCATCACACTTATCCTGGCCGCGGTTATTTTTCATGAACCGATCACGGTAAGGCAGTACATCGGGGTTGCTTGTGCCCTGCTGGCGATTTTTCTGCTGTCGGGATAAGTCGTCAAGAAAAAATAACTCGTGCAATCGATACGCGTAGCT
>DAOVSZ010000056.1 GCA_030627725.1 Desulfobulbaceae bacterium | reverse complement strand
CATTCCAGCGGCAGAAGATAGAGGCGCCGGCAAGGTTAATGACCGCATCATGGCCCTGGAGCCTTTTCTGCCAGGCCCCCTTGTGATTCGGGTCTCCCTCTATAAATGAAACAGCAGGATGCGGGTGGGTTCTTTTTTTGCCGGTCCTTGTCAGTATGGTGACTTTATGGCCACGTTCAACAAGGCCTGTTGTCAGATTTCGGCCGACAAAACCCGTTCCGCCTGTTATGAAAACGTTCATATCTTTGAGTACCGTTCTAGTGACAGACGTTCTTCATGGGAATGGAATCTTTATAACAGATTGAATATGCTCACGATACAGGAGGACTATCTCCTGTTCAGATTGCATTCACTGGTCTGCGTGAGTGCATTGTCCAGGTTTCTAAAAAAGTTTAACGCCTCTTTGTTGCCAGGGGCGTTTTTCAGTTGGTCCTCGTAGATTGTGAATAATTTCGTCACTGCGTGCATGACCTCATCATCCGGTAATTCACCGAGGTCATTCCAAACATCGTCTGGTGTCTTCATTCCTGTCTCTCTCGATATGATGTTTCCCATGCATTTATTCTAAATACTTTTCAATTTTTGTCGTTCCCTTCTTTTTCTCTTCCACGCCTGTTGTCATCGAGTCGCCGATCAATGAAAATATATAAAATATAACAGCCAGCACTGCAAAAAACGCGACTGTTCTAAAGAATTCTTTTGGTTTTTTGAATGCCAACAGGCACAGTGCGGCAAGCAGTGCGGCTGATATGATCTTATGGTTTTGCGCCAGATCCGTAACAGCAGAGAGCATGCCTCCAATATCCATGGGATTCTCCTTTTTTTTATGTGGTTATTGCCACGTAGGGCTTTAAATCCTTGGGCCGAAGGAGAGTCTTATGCCGTTGTCAAGTAAGCGTTCACCAGCGTCTCATCTTCGTCCGTTATGTCTGCATCA
The DNA here is from genome assembly GCA_030627725.1 of Desulfobulbaceae bacterium. GTDB lineage: Bacteria > Desulfobacterota > Desulfobulbia > Desulfobulbales > DAOVSZ01 > DAOVSZ01. The sequence goes on along the minus strand of DAOVSZ010000056.1, from coordinate 10,331 downwards.
CGGGTTGAGCGTTTTCCAGAATCTGAATATCAAAGGGCTTGCTCTCCTCACCGACATAAATTGTCTGATGCGGGAAGGGGATTTCAATATTATTTTCATCAAAGGCGTATTTGACCCTTCGTAAATATTCGCGGCCGACCTCCCATTGTCTGATCGGTTTTGTTTTGATCCGTCCCTTGATGACAACGGCTGAGTCATCCAGTTTATCGACACCGAATATCTCTGGCGGCTCAAGCAGGAGGCTGCCGAAGTGTGAATCTTCATGCATTTTTGTGCCGACCTGTTGCATGATTTCAATGACTCTGTCCGTGCTTTCCTTGTAGGCGACTCCAATGTCGAACACATAGGCCGACCATTCATTTGTCAGGTTGCTGAGTGTGGTTATCGCCCCATTTGGAAATATATGGACGGTGCCGCCGAGGTCGCGGAGGACGGTAGTGCGGAAGTTAATCTCTTCGACGAGGCCGCCGGTACCGTTTATGATCGCAACATCATTTACACGGATCTGGTTTTCCAGAATGATGAAAAAACCCGAGATGAAGTCGCGCACCAGGTTCTGGGCCCCAAAACCTACCGCAAGTCCGACAATACCGGCACTGGCGATTATCGGACCAATCTCAATCCCGAATTCCTTCAAGACAATAAGGCCGGCAGTGAGCCACAGGGCAAGGAGGGAACCCTGTCTGACGAGCTGGATTATGGTGCCGATTCTCTTTTCCGATTCTGACGGGGGCTCTCCTTCATCCGCGCATTTTTGTAACAGATGCTTCTGCAGGCGGTTGAGAAATTGCTGCAGCAGTTTCATCGCCATCCAGGCAATAAGAAGGATGACTGCAACCCGCAGACATGGTTTGACGAACAGGTTCCAATCCAATTCCAGAAGAATCTTTTTGATCTTTTCCATAACCAGCCCTCCCTTCTGTGTTTTTTATGAGATCGACTCTGAACAGTGTATCACATGTTCTAAAGGAATCTGTTGGTTTTCTCGTCGGTGTCGGAAGATCCTTCAAAAAATGCAGATATTCTGGGTAGGTGCTGAGAATGGCGTGAAAACAAGCCGGTCCATTGTTACTTAGAGTGATTCTTCAGGCCCCAGGGGCTTGAAGAGTATTAGAAGTTTTGGCAGCAGCATAAGGTCGGTCAGGAGGGCGACGATCATGGCCAAGCCGGTAAAGAGACCGAAGTAGATTGTCGGGACGAAACTTGAGAAGACCAGGATGGAGAAGCCGATGGTGATGGTAATCGAGGTGTAGTACATGGCCTTGCCTATACTGCCGTGGCAGCGGTACATTGTTGCTATGTAATTCCTGTCTTTTGGAAACTCCTTTTGAAAGCGATGGATATAATGGATGGTATTGTCAACAGCGATGCCGATGGTAATCGAGGCGATAGTAATCGTCATCATATCGAGCGAGATGCCGAGCCAGCCCATTGTGCCGAGCACCATGAACACAGGCAGCGCATTCGGGAAAACGGCAATGGCGGCCAGGTAAAACGAGCGGAACAGTAAGGTAAACATCAGCATAATGCCTAAGAAGACCATGCCGATGGTGAGAATCTGTGAATGGAAGAGGCTCAAGAGCATATTGTTGTACAGAACATACATATTGGTGAAATGGATCTGGTCTTCCGTAAACCCCATCTGGTTGACAAGGGCGATCCGTATCCTGTCCAGGAGAGCTGTCCGGGACATATTCTTGTCGCTCTCCACAATGCGCATGGCAAAGCGGGCCTGGGTAATATCTTCGGAGATATAGGGTTTGAGGAGCAGGTTTTTAATAGTGGGGGGGGACTTTTTGTACATGAGGGCAAGTTCGTAGTTGTCCAGGGGCACATCATTGTTGATATGAGCGGCAACCTGACCTGTCGTGGCAAGCGAAAGTACCTCGCCGGTTTCAGACAGACTCTCTAAAAAAACATGCACCTTTTCTATCTGTTCCACGGTGTAAAGATCGGCAAACCAGTAAGAGATCAATTCGTCCTCGAATTCATCGGCAAAGGGATCGTCCTCCTCGTACTCATCATCTTCAGGTGCTTCCGTGACCGGTTTGAAATCGATGATGATATCAAGCGGGGTCGTGCCGCCAAGCTTTTTATCAATGAGGCTCATGCCTTGATATATCTCCGTATCCTGCCGGAAATAATCGATAAATCTGTTGTCTACCCTGAGCATGTTTATGCCGACGCCGCTGAATACGGTCAGGGCCAGGCTGATGACGATGATCAGAACCCCGTATCGTTCGGTAAGGCGTGCAAAAACGTGGGTAAAAGGATTGCTGGAGTTTTTCGCAGCGTTTGTCGGACTTTTTTTAAGCAGGGCAACAGTTGCCGGAAAGAGCACAAATGCAAGTGTAAAGGCCACGATAAGGCCGATGACCATCATCATGCCGAAATCAATAACCGGCCTGATGTCGCTGACCACCAGGGAGATAAAGGCAACAATGGTGGTGAGTGTGGTGTAGAGGCAGGGAAGCCAGATCGTACGCACTGTTTCAAGGACCAGCGAGCGTTGGTCTTTTTCCGGAGATTGTGCATGGACTTCAAGATAGCGTTGGATCAGGTGGATGGTGAGCGACATGGTAAGGATCAGCATCAGAGAGATAAAGTTAGACGAGATGACAGTGATTCGCCAGTCCACGGCGCCGAGATAGCCCATCATGGTGAGAACGGCAATCAGACAGCAGAAAACTGAGAGCAGTACCCAGCGGAGTTCTCGAAAAATGAGAGTCAGGGTAATGATCAGAAACAAGATGACACCGAGACCGAAGATGAGCAGATCTTTTTTGATAAAGCCGATCATGTCGGCAACGATCATCGGGAGGCCGCCGAGAAAGATGGATGCCTGGTCACGGTGGCGGTCCATGACATCCCTTACATCGGCAACAAGTGATTTCTGGTTGTTGATGAGTTCGGCCAGGAGCGCCCGGTACTCTTTGGAAACAGTTTGCAGTTCGTCCGTCTCTGCCGGAGAAAGAAGAGTGTCATACCTTTTTTCCCGAAGTTCGTAACGTCGCGTCAAGAGATCCTGGTACTTTTGGTTTACCTCCAGGCTGAGCAGAATGGCGCTCGTTTTGCCGTCGCTGCTTAAAAGCCGGCCCCGGTAGAGAGGATTGTCGTTGAATTCGGCCAGGGCCTTGTTCCTGTCAAGAGAGGAATTCTCTAACGTTTTGATCTTCTCTTCCTCTGCCAGATCTTCCAGTCTGATGTCGGAGCTGTAGAAAAGGGGGACGTCAAGAATAGTGGTTACGGAGTGAACACCGTCGAGTTTTTTTAATTCGTCACGGAATTCTTTGAGGTCGGTCAGCACAGCCGGTGAGAAAAGATCATCTTTTGGAGAATAGGCGATGATGAGGATATTATTGCTGCCGTATCGTTCTGTAATTTGCCTGAAGTATCGGAGGTCCTGATCGTTTTCAAGAACCAGAGAATCTCCCGATGCATCAAGTTTGAAGTGGGGAATCTGGATGACAAAGAAACCGACTACTGCCAGTGTAATCAGAAGGGATGTAATGGGGCGGGCCAGAATGAGCCTGTCGTATGTATGTAAAAAAAAGGCCTTCATGGTCGCTCTCTACGTCTGCAACCACGACCTGAAAAAAAGAGTGTCATAGAGCGCTTCTTCCTACCCGTTAAAGTACCTATATAAAGCTTAATACTACCTTTTTTTTCGGAAATTAACAATAAAGAAGAAGTTGAGCGTCAGATAATGGCATGGAAAGATCATTGATCTCAGCTTATGACGTCAGATACTAAAAACAAGCTTGAAAAGCAGGGATTCGAGAATAAGTTGCAAAAGATATGTCTCATATGTCTCGTTTTTTTTGGTTTGTCTCGGGCTTATGAGACACTCGTAGAGAAGAGTCTCTATGCATATGAGTATTCGTTTTTCTCTAACATATTGTTTTAACAAGGTTTAGTTGTTTCTTTGTTGTAAAAAAACAATATTCTTCACGTTGGCATGTTCCTTGTAGTTAACCTTTTGATAAAGGCGCATGAAATTCACCATGATTGAGAGGAGAAATGTATGGCACACTTAGATATAGATAAGCTTGGCGTTGGCCCTGGGCCGTTGAATATAGACTGGGATATCACCCCAGACTATACCTTTACCTATTTTGAAAGCTGGGGGAGCCAGCGCAGTATAAAGAGCCTGATGGAGCGTTATTATTATTTTTTTATTGATAACTGGGCCCGGCCGGCCAGAGTATGTCTTATGGAGCGGGGTGTAAAATATGCAAAAATCCTGGCGGAGATAGATGCCCCTCAGGATATGGTCGATCGTTGCGTTCTCAGTCAGGGGAAAACATCAGGATTGGACAAGAGCTATGCCATAGACGAACTCCTCAAAGAGTGGTTGATAGCGAACGTCCTTGATTCGGATGACGGATCAAAAATTACCAGAATTGAAGACAAAATCGAGAGGGATGAAGAGGATCCCGGATTGCCGGGAAAAGATTCCCCCCTCCCGGAGATCACCTCATGTAAACTGGATTCTCTGCCGCGGGAAGTGATTGAATCGGATATCCCGGAGATAGTGAAAAAGCATAACTTTTACGACCGCAAATACAACACGGAAGGTCGTTTTGAAAATTATTTTGTGGATAATGGAGATGGGCTGACGGTGACTGACATGGTAACCTCCATCATGTGGCAGCGTGGTGGGTTTGACATCGGGTCGATACGAAAGATGGAAGCCGGCATTGAACAGTTAAACAGGGACGGTTTTGCCGGATATTCAGACTGGAGACTTCCGACTCTCGAAGAGGCATTGTCTCTTATGGAACCGGACGCAAATAGCAAAGAGATACGTCTGCATCCCTGCTTTTCAAGAGAGCAGCCATTTATCTTTGTTGCCAATAGACGTTATCCAGGCGGATACTGGTTTGCTGATTTCAAGGCCGGCAATGTTTTCTGGGCGTCAGGCTTCAATCCCGGCGGCTTCGGACGAGTCTGCCGTACTGTTACCTGAATTGTATCGTTACGATTTTTCAAAAAAATAAGGCCGATCCCCGGTGACGGGGATCGGCCTTATAGTTTCTGGAGAAAGGGGTATGACAATGGAGGGTCTTCTGTCGGATTCTTGCTCCAGAAGGCTACATTATGCAAACTGTTGCTTCTTGATGACTAGGCATCTTTGGGCTCAGGTACATTCTCTCCATGGCATTCCGTGCAGCTGTTCTGTGATGGTATGCCGTACTCGCCTGACTGTGAGCCGTTATCCATTTCAAAATTTCCAACCGCATATTTATTCAGCAGTTCTGTTGTTTTGTACGCAACATCTGCTGCGATCCTGGCGCATCGGTCTTTCCGTTCCTTGCTTTTCAAGGCGACACCCTCTTTTTTCATCCACTTGCCGACCGAGATATGACAGAGTGGCGATTCACTCGCATTGACATTGATCACTTGCGCACGGGGATTTTTGGGCTTGTAGATCGGAAGTTCCGTGTCACCATACCAGGCAATGACATCGTTTAATATTTCCTCCCCTTTTTTTCCGGCTGCAAAACTGGTGGCAAGACCGGCTCCCATCAGGGTGCCGCACAAGGTCCCCCAGCCAACTGTTCCGCCGTGGCCAAAGATAAATGCCTGAACCGGGAGGTGTTTGTATGGACCGCCGATTTTTTCGCGTAACGGATCCAGAATAGAGCTGGCGACCGCATAACAGCAATATGCCTTGTACCAGTTTTCATAAGCTGCGTCCGCCACCTTTTGGGGATCAAGCTTCTTGTACCCCCATGGCGTCGGCATCGGACCAGTGTCAGCGCCGGCTTTTGAGATTACGGTGGTCAAACCTGCGGACAGCACAGCCGCACCTGCTGCCATTTTTCCTGCACCTACCAACATCTGCCTTCGTGATACTTCCGGGGTGTTCATAATTTCTTTGCTCATGTCTTCTCCTTACTCGTTGATTCTTGAAGAAATTTAAAGAAAAAGCTGTTCCTCCGCATATCTTACAAGTGATCTACTACGAAGCCGGAAAGGATTGCGTTTACTCCGTCGGAGTCTCGCAGGATCGCTATTCGTACCCACAACGCTTTCCAACATCACTTTACGATCTTTGTGAGAAATGCGGTTAAACAACAGCCGCCCTGATTAAACGTCTTTCTCGCTGTTTCTGCGTTCACTCAATAAAGTCTTGTTTTGTTCTTCCTGGCGCTGGAGGGAAAATCCAGCTGAGAACCCTTGTCTCTTGTACCACATTGTGGTGTTAGCGGTATGCTACATTGTGGTACAACATGCGTCAAGTGTTTTTATGTATATTTTTTTTTGAAAGACCGAATTATTCTTTTTTTACGTCTGAATTTACACCGGGTAAGGGGCTTAAACGATTTATGCCTCGTTGCTGTTGTTGTTTCAAGTTGTTGTTACAAAACATCCCGATAATACTTGATTTTTAGTATAACAATGAGCATTGCATTCTCTGGCTATAGCTATAAAAATAATTATAAATTATGTGGATTTTTATGCGGAGAGTACAAATGACTATAGATGAGGATTTGGTTGTGGCGGTGGATGAGGTGGTGAAGAAACTTAAAACGACGCGATCGTCTTTTATTCGTGAGACCTTACGGGAGGCAATTCATCAGTTCAAAGTCAGGGAGCAGGAACTCAAACATCGGAAAGGGTATGGGAGAAAACCGGTCGGCAAAGATGAATTTTCTGTTTGGGAAAAGAAACGTAACTTATCACGGGTTGAAGCTGCCAATTGACGATCTAACGCCTGACTTGTAAGCAATTACAGGGGCCGGAGATAGCCGCAAGCAGGGCGATCGACTATACTTGGGTATGTTGGGCGCCCTGATCGTGGCTAGATTCGGTGCCTAAAGACAGTTTAGAATCTCTCCTTACTACTCTGACGACGGAAAAACTTGAACAAGTCAATCAGGCTGTTAATTTTGTCTTGGATTTTTAGCAATACCCTGTTTTCCATGCTACGCCATCAAAATTTTACCTGGGGAACGGCCTGTTCGGTGTCCGGCACATCGAAATATTCGGCCTTGGTTACTCCGGCAAAGCCGGCAAAAAAGCGCCCCATAAAAGTTCTGATATAGGTGTTGATGAGCTGCACCGAATCGTTGTATCTTTTGCGGGCCACGGCTATTCTGTTCTCGGTTCCCTCTAAGCTGTCCTGTAGTTTCAGATAGGATTCATTTGCCTTAAGCTGCGGGTATTGTTCGCGTAGCAGAAGAAGCTTGGAAAGCGCGCCTTCCAACTGATTGGAGGAGGCAATTTTACCTTTTACAGTCTTGGCGCTGAAATATTTGGTCCGGGCATCGGCAATGTATTGAAAGAGTTCCTTCTCGTGGGAGGCATACCCTTTGACCGTTTCCACCAGATTTGGAATGAGATCGTATCTTCTCTTCAGTTGATTTTCAACCTCAGCCCAACTTCCTTTGACGTTTTCATCCATGGCCACAACCCGGTTGTAGCCGCCGATATACCACCTGAATCCAATAAAGACTAAGAAAAGCAGTATTCCTGCCACGATCAATACAGTCTTAAGTCCTTTTGACATCGAATGAACCTCCAGTTTAAAGAAATGATTCCTAATAATTGATGCTCTCGTAAAAAGTCATGGGATGGCTAAGTAAAAAGTTCGATATACAAGGCGTAGTGATTTTTCAGGTGCGAGGCCATACATGTGGTATGCCGAGTGCCTGAAAAATTGCTACAACGCAGGAGATCGGACTTTTTACGACGCCATCAATAATTACCAGCCGCCTGAAGCGCCACCACCGCCAAAACCGCCGCCGCCACCGCCGCCAAAACCACCACCACCGCTCCAGCCGGACCTTCTTCCGCCACCCGACATACTCATAATGAGCAGAAAAAATGCCAGGCGAGGATGCCTTATAACTAAATAAATCATACCTATAAAAAAGAGCAGGGAAAAGAATGTACCCATGGGGGTAAGCTCTTTCCGGTCCGCATTTCTGTTGCCCCGGCGGACGTCCACCCTGGGAAGATCACCCAGGGTCACGCCGGCATCAGTTGCTATGATATTTATGACCGCAAGGGTCGAGGTGAGGATGCCGGTGGAGTAGTCGCCCTTTTTAAAATAGGGCACCAAGTATTGCCGCCCGATGGAGCCGACCAGGCTGTCCGGCAGTATCGCCTCCAGGCCATAGCCAACCTCAAACCTGTATTTTCTGTCCTGTGTGGCAATCAACAGCAACAAGCCGTTGTCCTTGCCCTGTTGGCCGAGTTTCCATTGGTCATGGGCCAGCCGGAGGGAAAGCTCTTCCAGGGCCTCACCCTCCAGCGAGAGAATGGTGAGCACCACCACCTGGGCCGTGGTTTTCAGCTCCAGCTCTTTGAGATATGTGTTGAGCGAGGCCTCGGCATTGCTGTCAACAATCCCGGCCAGATCCACCACATAGTTGCGCGGTTGGGCTGGGACCTTGACCGCCGCACCGGCGGGCGCAAAAGCAACCAGCACAAGGAGCAGCGGGATAAAAAGCTTAAATCGTAATCTCATTAACTATTCTTCCCAATTTTTCAAGCGCTGCATAGTAGTTTTCAAATATTTGATAAAACTCATCGATAGATGGCTTGATTATCTTCTGTTTCACTTGCAGGGCGGTAGAAAAAACACTGGTGTCAATGTCCACTGCCTCTGACAGAGCTTTAATGACCGCATTTTGCGGTATCGGTGTCTGGTTCTGCAGTAAAAAGACAATCCCCCGAAAGAGAGGAATGGCGCCGGTTATTATGACGCCGAAGTTTTCAGACAACAACCGCCGGTCAGCCTGCGCTGAAAGATATCCCTGCCGCAGGCCGATCAACTTGGTTTTTATCTCCCACTCACATTGGTGCCTGAGATCACGGGCACGTAACTCTATCTTGTCAAGAATCTCCTCTCCAAGTGCAGTGTGATGAATGAGTTTGAAGTTCAAAAACTCGATGGGGAAAACATCAAGTGAGCCGGTAATGTATTCAGGGGTCATGATAAGTGGAGCACCGACCTTCTGCTTGCCATATTTTTTACCAAGCGGGGCAATCGCCTCTAAAAACCTCAGATCCATGTCTTTTAAAACGATTATTGAATTTACATCGGATTTTTTGTTGTCAAAATCTTCAGTAATCGCAGAGCCTGTGACAACCAGGGAGTGTATCTTTGCCTGATGTTCAGAAAGGATTTGTTCAAAAAACGGTTGTATCCTTTCAGAGGCTTTTGGATGTAGTTTTGCCAGATTTAATGTTGTCACAATGTTTTCCCCTGCAGTAGTTACCCTTTTGATTGATAATTATCGCAAACTATAAGTACAGGTGCCAATTGTTTCAAGTAAGAGTATGACCTTAGAAGAGATGCTATTTCTTCGGGATGTACTCCACGTTGACTTGATTTTTGAGATCCGCATCCGAAGTGATGATTCTGCAATTATGGGCTCGTGATATAGCCACGATTATGGCGTCTGCCATGGCTAATTTTTCCTGTAGGGCAATATCCGCAGCAGCGAGCGCAATGGTGTCATCAAGTGGGACCGCCGGAGAGTTTTGCATATACCCGGCAGCAAGCAGCGCCTTTTCTTCGCCAGCCTCTCTCTTGAGGACCTTATAGACCTCGTAAAGAATGATCGCAGGCATCAGGAGGTTGTCTGGGGCCGCAAGATACTCTTTATATTTGTCGGCCAGCTTGCCGTCAGTAAACCATTCCAGCCAGCCGCAAGAGTCAACAATGATCATGTAAAACGATCCTTCTTTTCGCGGTGGTTATCGATTTTAGCGCCAGCAGCAATGCCTCTTAACTCATCAAGAGAGGCGTGCGGAATGAGGATGAGCATCTTGTCCTTTTCTATGACTGTCAGTTTTTGCTTCGGCTTGAGGTTAAGATGCTCTCTGACCGGTTTGGGGATGACTACTTGATATTTGCTCGAGATAGTCGTTTGCATGGCATTCTCCTTTTTGCTGATCGATGCAATTATTGTAAGATTTTTGCGGGAGGATGTCAAGTTTCAGAAACCTCCATCCTGTAACTGCTCAGCAGTGCACCCCAAGGGCACTTCCTGCGGGGCGCTCCGGATGTGTACCCTGGCGGGCACTCTTTTCAGTACCCCCTTGAGTTATTCCGGGGAAACTCCAGCAGGCAGACGATGACCATCTTCTGCATAAAACCTACATGGGGACGGGATGAGTTAAAAAAACAGATAGAGAAAATAAGTAACAGTTTTGTACGTTGTAAAACAACCCGTGATTAAAAAAGTTCTTGAAGGGTAAGTTCTATTTCTTTTTCTGCAGGGCCTCTTCTGACCGTAAAGGAAAGGGTTGTTCCGGCGTTCTGCAGCAGAAGTTTCTTAACAGCAGGAACACCCTCGTAGTCTTGAATAGCT
>DAOVSZ010000269.1 GCA_030627725.1 Desulfobulbaceae bacterium | reverse complement strand
TCAGGTGGATACACATGGAAGGCTGACGATTTTTCGAATCAGATATTTTTAAAATAATAAAACGCGGCGGTTAAATCAACCTGTTTGAATCTTTATTGAACTCCAACCTGTTTTCTGATTCGAAAGACGACACCCGGCTTGAGGATGATGCGTTGCCGGTTTTCTTCTTTGATTTTGTGGGGTTGCGGAGATGGGGGGGGTGAGACTGGTCTGTAGGTCCGGGGAGCGTAAAGACCTATGCTGTTGCTGCTGAGCGAAATACGCGTTCTCTTCATCTCTTTTTTTGCTGTGACTTTTTTGTTGTTAAACAACAGTGAAGACAGGTCAAGCGGCTTGGTGATGGAGGATGGTTTTGCTGCAATTTTTTTCATTTTCTGCTGCGGCACAGGTTCCGGCTGCTTCAGAGGTATCGGATCTTGAGTCGTAAGGGCCTTTGCTCTTTCTGGCTGAGGAGGAGATGGTGCGGCCTTTTTCTCTGCGAGTGCGGGAGGAGACGTTTGCGGCAGTGGTGCGATGCTGGATTGCACTGCTCTCTTTTTTTTCGTAGCGACGATGATACGGGAGGGGATACGGACAGGCTCTTTTTTTTGGAGGGCAACAGCTTTTTTTTCAGTTGCCGCCACTGGCAAGGGTAATGCCGGTTTTTTCGGAACAGAATCAGGAGCGGGGAGTGCGGCGATTTCTCCTGTGTCGATTTCTTTTTCTTCGATAATTTCTTCTACAATCTTGTCCTCAATCTCCGGCTCTTGCGGGGCGGATGTGGATGCAGTTTGTGCTGCGTCCTCTGCCGGCAGAGGTGTGGTCGGAAGTTCTGCGGTCTGCGATAATGGTGGTTCTTCTTTCGGGACTTCCGGCGGCAGAGAGGCCGTCTGGTCGGCTGTTTTCGGTGAATCTCCTATTTTCTGCTCTTCCTGGGCCACTTCTGGTCCTGCTGCCGATTCAGGGCTCTTTGGCGCCGTTTCTTCCGGTTGATATTCTTCTTTCTGTTGATTCTCTTCTTCGGGCGCTGTCTCTTCCTGCTCTGGTTCCGCCTGAGGCGGCTTAGGAATAAAAATCAGGACTTCGTAGTCCTCTTCAGCAACTTCAATGTCAGGCCTCTCTCCTTGCAGATAAACGGCCAGCCGGGCCAGAACAGGTTGTCTGGTTGAGTATTCGCGTCCCTTGATATAGGCGATCGGGCCTATATCGACCTGCATGGGAAAGGAGAGGTGGTCCTCAAAGGCGGTATTTTCAAGATCGACAATGATCCGCGAGGGGTTGCTCAAGGCATAGATGGTGTAGGCTGGTATGCTGGAGAATTCGATCCACACCAGATACTCATCTTCCTGCTCCTCCCAGTCAACCGCTGTGACAACAACACCGGCCTCTTCATACTCTTTATCAGTGGCTGCATCCTGGGCAAGGGCGTCAGTTGGTTGAATGCTGAGCGGAGCAAAGCCGAGGCTGCTCACAAAAAAGAGGAGCAAGGCGATCCACGAGGGATATTGAAGGGTTTTGGGCAAGTGTTGCATGGTCCGGGCCTTTTTTAAGAATATAAAGGATCTCTTCCATACTTTTTCGGCCAACACAGTAATTTAATGAAATTTTTTTGATCGTCGATCTTCTTGGCGCAGACAAGAAAAGGCCGACCAGGTTTGTTTTCACCCGGACGACCTTTGAAGAAAGCCACGTTCTCGTTTAGAATGAGCAGGGTCTTGAGAGCAGATTCCTTTAATTTTCGCAGTCAAGGGTTGCCTTTACATCACAACCATAATCGCATGCATCTACGCGACCATCACCGTCATTGTCCCAACCGTCATCACATAGGTCTTTTTTCTCAAGACGGGCGCAGACCCCGTCAATCACCTCTACGCTGATGCAGTCCTTGTCCGCGCAGTCGATTTTGCCGTCTCCATCGTTGTCAATCCCATCCTGACAGTCGTCTTCGTAGTCGGACAGGACCGGATCGTCCGGGTTTTCAGATGTATCAACAGCATCAGCAACTTCACCTGTTCGCACGACCATGACGTTGAACGGGGATCTGAGGGCCAACTGACCTTGCAACCCGTCATCAAAGTTAAAATACCAGGAATAGGTTGAGTATTCTGCTCCATCTGCGGTAGACCAGTATTCCTCTCGAAGAAGTTGAGAAAAAGAACCGAAATCAACTTCATGCTCATTAACAGCCAGATTGTCGTCATCATCAAAGGATATTCCTGCGACATTACCAAGCTCATCGTAGTAAAGATGCGCCATTTCGCCTTTGATTTCCGGAGCGAATGTCCAATCATCTTTATCAGCAGCAAGAGGTGTCGCCGGCAGGCGCCAGTCGTCATAAGCTACTGTGCCGTCATCAGTATTTACATACACAACCAGAGCATCAGCAAATTTGACTGCGGATTTCTGATACATCTTGTCAAAGGTCCAGTCGAGCCAGGTGATACCATCGTCAGTATCATAGATCAGCTGCACATTGGTCGGCTCGCCACCACGATAGAACCATCCATTTTTTACCTGTAAATCTGCCTGCGCCGTGGCAGCTGCAAAGCAGACAAGCATTGACGCAACCGCAAGGCTTCCAAATGTTTTTCTCATTTTTGTTTTCATGTTTTTCCTTTTTTTATTGAACGCTTTCTTTTACTTAATCTCTACTTTTTCATATACGCGTCATTTTCATAGAGGTCACAAAAAATATCATTTCCAGACCAATCGTGAAAGCACCGTTTACGTGATTCGTTGAACATATGACACTTGATAGCTAAGCAATTCATGTGCCACGAAAAGGCTGGCCTGCTGAAATGTTTGTTATGTTAGTCAAAACAAGAGGTTGAGAAAGGCTTGAAGAGGCGCTCTCGATCTTGTCTGGTAATTGTGACAGGAGATTTATGAACAGCTTCTGGTGGAAGCAATCCAGGTTCTGGAGATATGCATAGAAGGAAGAGGGTTCCTGGTTGGGCTGTTTTTCAGGCAAAATCAAGATCTACGGGGCAGTGGTCCGATCCCATGATGTCCTTAAGGATGGATGCGCCCTTGACCCTTGATTCGCTTTTTTTGTCCACGCAGAAATAATCGATGCGCCAGCCGATGTTTCTTACCCTTGCATTGAAACGGTAGCTCCACCAGGTGTAATGGCCGGGGTCTTGGGTAAATTTTCGGAAGGTGTCGATGTAGCCGCTGCTGATGAAGGTGTCCATCCATGCCCGTTCATCTGGAGAAAAACCCGGATTTTTTTCATTTTCCTTGGGATTTTTAAGGTCGATCTCCTTGTGAGCGACGTTGAAGTCGCCGCAGATGACCACGGTTTTTTTTGTTGCCAGCAGGTTGGCAAAGGCGAGAAGGTCCTGGTTGAATTCAAGTTTATAGTCGAGCCTGGTAAGGCCATGTTGGGCATTGGGAAAATAAGCGTTGATAACGAAATAGTCCTCGTACTCAAGGGTCATGACCCGCCCTTCCTGATCATGTACGTCCTTTTTCATGCCGTAAATGACCTGAAGAGGTTCCTGCCGGGTATAAAAACCGACACCGGCGTATCCTTTTTTCTGCGCCGGGTACCAGAACGAGGTGTATCCGGAGATGTTTCTGATGCTGTCCGGAATCTGCTCCGGATGCGCCCGAATCTCCTGAATGGCAAGGATGTCAGCGTCCAGTGCAACAACAGTTTCGAGAAACCCCTTTTTTTCAACGGCCCGGATGCCGTTTACATTCCATGAAATGAATTTTTTCATGCCATTTACGTCCGTATCTTTTTTCTTTTTCGGAAGACGGCGCGGAGTCACGCCATTTTTGGGACACTCTTTTTCAAGAACACATCGGTCGCAGAGCGGCCCGACCGGGCGGCACATTCCCTGTCCAAAGGAGACCAGGAGAGAGTTTATCCGTTTCCAGTATTTTTGAGGCAGTTTTTTTCTGAGCGCCTTTTCAGTCGCAAGAGGGGTTTTGGTCCGCACATAGCCCCAGATATTCATAATCCTGTGGACATGCGTGTCCACGCAGATCGCCGGCCTGTCAAAGGCAACGCTTACGACCAGGTTTGCGGTCTTTCTTCCGACCCCGGGGAGCTTTGTCAGGCTGTTCACGTTATCCGGGATCCGGCCGTTAAATTCGCGGTTGAGCGCCTCGGGAAGCTTGGCAAGATACCCGGCTTTGGTCGGAGAAAATCCGACAGGGTAGATCAGTTTTTCAATTGTGTCCTTGTCCAGTCCGGCAAGGCTTTCAAGGTCAGGCGCTTTTTTAAAGAGCCGCGCCGCCGCCCTGGAGGTGGTTTCATCGCGGGTCCTGGCAGAGAGGATGGTTGCGACCAGGACCTTGTACGGGTCATTCGTCTGCACTGCAATCAGATCGACGATCGGGGTTTTATACTCCGCTGTTTCCTTTTCAAGGACGGCGACGAAGTTTTCAATGTTGATGGGCATAGTG
>DAOVSZ010000065.1 GCA_030627725.1 Desulfobulbaceae bacterium | reverse complement strand
CACATGTTTTTTTATATATGGAGGAACAGATATGCCTTATGTCAGCATTCGTGTTGCAGGAAACCTTGACAGAAAGCAGAAAGAGGAGATCTGTCAAGGGGTGACAGATGTTATTGCCAAGGCGGCATCAAAACCGAAAGACTCTATTCTTATCTTTATCGATGAGGTAGAGCATGAAAAGATCGCATCCGGCGGAAAACTCCTAAAAAAACCCTCGTAAAACTACTCCATGCACGATAGAAAAAACGTACGGGAACGTCTTGAAAGGTTACGAGAAGAAATAAACCTTCATGCCCATCTGTATTATGTGAAGGACGACCCGCTGATCTCCGACGGGGAGTATGACCTGCTTTTTCAGGAACTTCTGGACCTTGAGGCCCGCTTTCCGGATCTTGTCACCCCGGACTCACCAAGCCGGCGGGTCGGCGGCGTCCCTCTTTCTCATTTTGATACGGTAGAGCACCGTGTACCCATGCTCAGCCTCGAAAATGCCTTTTCCGAGGAGGATTTTTTTGAGTTTGAAAAACGTCTCCATCGTTTTTTGAACAGTTCCGATCCGTTTTCCTATGTTGCAGAGCCGAAAATGGATGGACTGGCAGTTGAAATCGTCTATGAAAACGGGATAATGGTTCTCGGATCCACCAGAGGCGATGGCAGTGTCGGTGAAGACATCACGCAGAACCTGAAGACAGTGCAGACGATTCCCCTGCGGCTCCGGCCTGGAACCTGTCCTGAACTCTTTGAGGTACGGGGAGAGGTCTTTATCTCTACAGAGGGGTTTAAGGCGTTGAATGAACAGCGTATAAAAGAAGGCGAGAATCTCTTTGCCAACCCAAGAAACGCCGCTGCCGGCTCACTCAGGCAGCTCGATTCAAAAATAACCGCGCAAAGGCCGCTTGAGTTTTTTGCCTATGGGGTCAGTGACCCGGACTCTTTTTCATGTTCTACTCAGGCAGACCTCCTTGAAGTTTTACAATCGCTAGGGTTGAAGGTAAACACACATGTTCGCATCTGTTCCGATATGGAGGCGGCTGCTGCTCATTTTCGATACCTTCTCGACCTGCGGCCATCTCTCCCGTATGAGATTGACGGCATGGTTGTGAAGGTCAATTCCTTTGATATTCAAAAGAGGCTTGGAGCCAAGGCGAGAAGTCCCAGGTGGGCAATTGCGGGTAAGTTTCCTGCCTCTCAGGGGACGACTCGTCTTCGGTCGATAGAGTTCCAGGTGGGACGGACAGGCGCCATAACTCCGGTGGCGATCCTTGAACCGGTTTTAATCGGCGGGGTGACGGTAAGCCGTGCCACCCTCCACAATGAAGATGAAATAAAACGAAAGGACCTGCGGATAGGCGATGTCGTTCTGGTCCAGCGCGCCGGTGATGTTATTCCGGAAGTGATCAAGCCTGTGCGGGAAAAGCGGACCGGCAGGGAAGAGCGTATTAGAATGCCGGAAAGCTGCCCTGAGTGCGGCCATCCCGTAACAAGGGCCGAAAACGAGGTTGCGGTTCGCTGTACAAATCCCCTCTGCCCGGCCCAGCGGCTCCGTGCCTTGATTCATTATACCGGCAAAACAGGCATGGACATTGAGGGGCTTGGCAAGAAGGTGATGGAGCAGCTCGTATCCTGTGGGCTTGTTTCTGATATTTCTGATATCTACAGATTGCAGGTCAGCGATCTTAGAGACCTTGAGGGATGGGGGGAAAAGTCGGCAGAAAAAGCTGTCAAGGCAATAGAGGCCGGAAAAACAACGACCCTGTCCAGGTTTCTTTCCGCCTTGGGAATCCGTTATATAGGGGAAATATCAGCCTCTCTCCTGGAGCAGCGTTTTGGTTCGCTTGCGCGGATCATGCAGGCAAGCGAGGCTGAATTTCTCGATGTGGAAGGTGTCGGGGACCAGATGGCTGAGAGCCTCAGCAGTTATTTTCAGGACCCTTCCGTCCAGGCGATGCTGAGAGAGCTTGGCGAACTGGGTGTCAGGTTTGAGGAGCCGGCCGCAGACTCTTCAGAAAAACCCCTTGCAAACATGGTTTTTTTGTTTACCGGATCACTTGAAAAATTTTCAAGAAGCGAGGCCAAGGCCAGAGTAAAGGACCTGGGCGGTCAGGTGGCTTCTTCTCTCAGCAGAAAGGTTACCCATGTGGTCTGCGGCAATAAACCCGGAAGTAAACGTGCCAAGGCACAGGAACTGGGGCTCATGATTCTGGATGAAGGAGGGTTTCATAATCTTTTGCAGATGTGATTACAGGGTAACTATTCAGCAGCACTCCATCTGTGCACGATCAGGCCTTCTTGCATAGCCAACTATAACAGCGAAGCGGTGTCATCGTCAGCCTGCTTGTACACATCTGAAGCCCTGCTGAACAGTTACAGGTCGGTGGCTTTGCACGCTTTTAGCCATCACGCTGAATAGTTACATTACAGGATAAAAAATGGAGAAAAAAAGATACCATGTTGTGGTAGAAGGCAGGGTCCAGGGTGTTTTTTTCAGGGCCTGTACACAGGAAGAGGCTCTGCGGCTCAACCTGACAGGCTGGGTGAGAAATCGACCGGAAGGGACTGTTGAGGCGCTTATTGAGGGGGAGTCCGAACAGGTAGAGAAGATGGTCCAATGGTTCTATAAGGGGTCGCCGGGATCCCTGGTCAGTCAGGTGAAGCTCACGGAAGAAGAGCATCTAGGTGAAAATACGGGCTTTGAAATCCATTATTATTGACAATGAGCATACTCTGCCTTAGAGTTGCAACCGATTCAAATCTGTTGTATCGTTCAACAACTCTGGCCATGCTTTAACGGGCGCAGAGAGAAAAAATATTTTCTAACGGACAGAGACATTTCAGGATTTTTACCAGTGTCTTCACGTGTTATGAAGGAGTACACGAGTGATTTTAGAGACAGAGAAAGGTTCTACACCCAAAGTGGCAAACAGAGCATCAACACGTATTTCTTGTCCAACGTGTGGCAATGACAGTGAATTTTTTGAGGTTGCTGATGGTGTTATTCTCACCACACGGTATATACAGAACGATGACCAGAGTTTTACCCAGGACGGTGATGAGTCACAGATTCTGGGTGAAATAAGGTTTTTTTGCGGCGAATGTAATACAGATCTTTCCCGCTACCATCAACGATTTATGGAAATGCTTTTTTAGCAGGTTTTATTCTTGAAAAGAGAGAACCATATCCAGCAGGAACAGGTTGAAAACAACTCGTAACTATTCAGCAGCACTCCATCTGCACCCGATCAGGCTGGCTCACATAGGGCTACTATAGTTCTCCAGCCTGCTTGTGCACATCTGGAGCACTGCTGAACAGTTACAGCATGGCGTTTAGACTAAATTTTGCAGCCACATCTCAACATTGAAAACAACTCTTCCTCTGGATCTTCTGTAACTGATCGACGTATCATCACTGACAACCATACCCTTTTCGAGCACTATTCATCCCTGACCAGAGGGGATGTTGTTGTTGGCCGCATTCGCGTGAGAGAGACCGAGGAGTATCTTTTGGTCGATCTGGTCGAACGCGGTGT
The DNA here is from genome assembly GCA_030627725.1 of Desulfobulbaceae bacterium. Taxonomy (GTDB): domain Bacteria; phylum Desulfobacterota; class Desulfobulbia; order Desulfobulbales; family DAOVSZ01; genus DAOVSZ01. Next base: position 7,060 of record DAOVSZ010000065.1, on the reverse strand, counting down.
CCGGCTTATCCCCTCAGCCCTTTCTCAGCTTGCCTGCCGTTCAAAGTCCTTACAGACGACTCTTTTTGCCGATTATATGCTCCCATGCACATACGCTGTTCATGACCTGTACGAATTGAGATCGGCGATGGAGTCCCTTGCGGACCAACCTGCCGGAAAGATCGTTACCAAGCAGGACAGGAAGAACGCCGGACAGGGAATTCATCTCTGGTCATCTCTGGAGGAGGTCTTTTCCCTGGCCTCTTTGGGGGTCATGCCGTTCCCTTTTGTCATTCAGCCTTTTTGTCCGCACAGCCGGGATATACGGGTGATTATTCTTGGAGATTACAGAGAGGCCTATACCCGGGTAAATCCCAATAACTTCAGACAGAACCTTCACTGTGGCGGGGAGAGTCGCTCTTGTGAACTTTCAGCATCGCAGAATGAACTCTGCAAGGCGGTCATGAAGCGGGGCAATTTTCCATATGCCCATCTGGATCTTATGGTAACGGAGACAGGAGAAACATATCTGGCTGAGATTAATCTTCGTGGAGGGTTACGAGGAGCTACAATAATTTCAACTGAATACAATGAAAGGGTTGCTGCCATACATGACCATCTCCTTGCCGCATAGAAATGAAGAAATGAGTTGGCCGATTATCGGGAGGAAGGTTTTTCATAACAGGGTATTGCTCAAAAAAAAAGAGAGAACCAATCGGTCCTCTCTTTTCTTTGTCTCATATAAAATCGAAAAATCGATTATACACAACCTGTAGGTTTGGGGAGACCTGCCATCTTACATGCTCCTTTACCTGGTCCTGAGGGGAAGAGCTCATAGATTCTCTTCAGCGGGAAGCCGGTTGTTTTGGAGAGAATACGTACCATCGGAGCAATTCCGTTTTTCTTGTAGTATTCCTGCAGAGCATTAATGACTTTCCAGTGCTCGTCGGTCATATCGCCGATGCCTTCGATGCTTTTTACATACTCTACCCACTCGTCACTCCACTCTTCCATACCTTTTGCCAGGAAGCCGTCTTCATCTACTTCAAAGCTTTTTCCACCGTGTTCGATTGATGCCATGTTGTTTCCTCCTAATAATAAAATTATGATTCACACTAGGATAATATTACCCTTGTAACCAAGTAACCACTTGTCAGAGTTTATTTGATACTATAGCGGAAATTCTTTGTCAAGGAATGAATGAAGATTCATTTTGCAAAAAATGTTTTTTTTTCGAGGGATATTTCGAGATTGAGGTGTATCTGTCGGAGGCTTGAGCCTCAAATGCTTGTGTAACAAAGCATTCTGAACCTGAAACAGAACGGGGGAAGGCTATATACCACAGTGTAATATTATTTTTGCACACTTTTAGCCATCACACTGTCATCAGCTCTCATCTTTTGAAAGAACCGTATCTTTTTTGTAGTTTATGTCGTCAGGTTCGGGATAATCTACCAGGTAGTGCAGTCCCCTCGATTCCTTTCTTTTGAGCGCACTGGTAACGATGAGTTCAGCGATCAGGGCAATGTTTCTCAATTCAATCAGATCCGGGGTCAGGTGGAAGTTGTAGAAATGCTGCCTGACCTCCTGAAGTATCGGGGCAAGTCTTTTTTGGACCAGGAGCAGCCTCTTTTCCGTCCGCACGATGCCTACGTAGTTCCACATCAGACGCCGAATCTGGTCCCAGTTGTGGCTGATGAGGATACATTCCTCTATACTGCTGGCCTCACCTGCCTTCCATCCGGAAACATCGGGCATTTGCTTTTCAGAGATCCGGTCCCAGTCAGACCGGCATTTGAGATATGCCTGGTGGGCGAAGACCACCGCCTCCAGAAGTGAATTGCTTGCCAGCCGGTTGCTGCCGTGCAGGCCGGTGCAGGCGGTTTCACCAAAGGCGTAGAGGTTTTCTATGTTGGTGCGGCCATGGTCATCCGAGACCACACCGCCGCACATATAATGCGCGGCCGGCACCACCGGAATGGGCTCGGTCGTTATATCAATTCCGAACGAAAGGCAGTTCCGGTAGATATTCGGAAAGCGGTTTTTGATAAAGTCAGCCGGTTTATGGGTAATATCAAGGTAGACGCAGTGGTCGCCGCTGGCCTTCATTTCAGCATCAATTGCCCGCGCCACCGTATCTCTGGTGGCAAGATCTCGTCTCGGATCATATTTTTCCATGAAGGTGTTGCCGCGTTCATCTATCAACCGACCGCCTTCGCCTCTGACCGCCTCGGAGATAAGGAAGTTCTTTGCCTTCGGGTGAAAGAGGCAGGTTGGATGGAACTGGACAAATTCGAGGTTCGCCACTTGAGCGCCGGCACGGAAGGCCATGGCAATTCCGTCTCCGGTGGCGATATCCGGGTTGGTTGTATAGAGATAGACCTTGCCGGTTCCACCGGTACACAATATGGTTACCCGTGCCTGATAGGTGGAGATCGTGTCGTCCCTCCTGTCGATGACATAAGCGCCGAGGCAGCGGTCGGACTCATGTGTCTCTGCGAAAGCTGTTTTCGAGGCAATGAGGAGATCAACCGCAAGGTGATCTTCGAGCACGGTTATGTCCGGATTTTTCTCCACCGCGCGCAGAAGCCCATGTTCAATTTCTCTACCCGTGAGATCATAGGCATGCGCGATCCGCCGGGCCGAGTGGCCGCCTTCCATGCCAAGGTCAAGCATGGATGGGTCCTGATTACTGCTTTGGAAGTGGATTCCGAGGCTGATCAGTTCCCGGATCCGGTCCGGGCCGTTTTCAACAACCAGCCGGACAATTTCTTCATTGCAGAGTCCTGCTCCGGACTTGAGGGTGTCCTGAATGTGGAGATCAAAGGAGTCGTCTTTGGAGAGCACGGCAGCTATACCGCCTTGGGCCAGGTTGGTTGCGGTGTCGACTTTTTCTTTTTTGGTGACAATGGTCACCTTGCCGAGCGTGGAGGCCTTGAGCGCAAAAGACAGGCCGGATATACCGCTGCCGATGACCAGAAAATCCGTTGTGTATATCATGTTTTTTCCCCTCTTTCTTGCATAGTAGCCAATGCTCTGATACTATTGCAAATCTTTTTTCCGGCTATTCCGCAAGGGGAGTGAGAACCCAGAACCTTTAATTCTGAACCTTCTTTCACACATTATGTCTCGACTCAAGTGTATTATATTCGATTGTGACGGCGTCCTGTTCGACTCGAAAGGGGCCAACAGGGTCTACTATAACCATCTGCTGGCGAATTTCGGCCATCCGCCCATGTCGGAGGATGAGGTTGATTTTGTCCATATCCATCATGTGATGGATTCCGTGCAGCATATCTTCAGGCATTACCCTGAGGATATTGAAAAGGCGAACCAGTACCGCCTCTCGCACGATTATACGCCGTATTTGGAGCATATGATCATGGAGCCGGATCTTCTTGAATTTCTTGAACTAATCAAGGATGATTACCGGACAGCGATCAGCACCAATCGTACCACAACCTTGCCAAAGGTTTTAGAGCTCTTTAAGCTGGTCCCCTATTTTGAAATGGTTGTTAGCGCTTTGGATGTCGACCACCCCAAACCCCACCCTCAGGCGCTGGAGCGTATTCTGGATTCTTTTGGATTGACAGCGGAAGAGGCTGTCTATATCGGAGATTCGATTGTAGACAGGGAGCACTCCGCCGGCATTGGCATGGAGCTGATCGCCTTCAAGAATCCGGGGCTTCCTGCAGAGTACCATGTCAACAGTTTCATGGAGATCACCCGGTTGCCGCTGATGCAGAAGGGATAAACATTTCTGTTGTGGGAGGAGAGGGCCGGATCACGCTTTGTCTTTTTTAATCGTCATGATCCACCCTTCTTCCCTTTGTTGCAGGTTTGTTATCCGACCTCCAGCCCACTGTATAACCCTGGTCAGAATTTTCAGAAGATCCTGATCGCAGAGAACGGTGAATTTCGGAACTGTCATTTTTGAACCGAGACGTGACCTCACGTCTTTGATTCCTTTTCAGCAGTCGCCTCTGTAGTCGATGATATCCTTCATAGCTTTTGTACGTATGTTCAAGCAGGTTCGGGTGGCCCGAAAATCCGATCAGTGAATTTGACATACCAGGCCGCAGACTGTACCTGGATGATGTAGGATACGGCAATGACCAGGGCGGCATTGGCTCCTTGCTCGCCAAAGGCATTGATCGCGATTGCAAGAGCGATAGAAAGGTTGCGCATGACTGTGCCGTAGACAAGAGCGATCCCGTCACCCCGCTTGAAAAACATCCTGCCGAGCAGTGTTCCCAAAGAAAAATTAACGAGATAAAGAATGAAGAGGGGCACAAAGATGACCCCGAGGATTGCCGGATCCTGGGCAATTGTTCTTGCCTTCAATGCCAGGGCGACAAAGACGATTCCCAGGACACCGATTGTGGACAGGGCGGGAAAGCGCGGGGCGATGTTCTTTTTGAACTCGGGCATGGTGTATTTCTTCAGGAGCGACTGGCGGGTAATGTAGCCAAGCAGCATGGGGATAAAGACAATGATGACGATCTGTTTGATGACCAGATAGATATTGACATCGACTTTAGCGCCCATAAGGGCCTGGACATAGAGTGGCGTGGCAAGTGAGCCCAGGGTCAGGCCAATGACCGTCATGTTGATCGCCGCCCCCATGTTTCCCTTTGCAAAACCTGTCCAGGAAATTGTCATGCCGCTGGTGGGAAGAAGCGAGGCCAGAAGCAGCCCCAACGCCATATAGGGCTGCCCGGCAAAGAAAAATAATCCCAGGGCATACGCAAGGAAGGGGATGATCGCGAAGTTGATAAATTGGGTCAGAAACTGCAGCTTTATGTTTTTAATTCCATCCTTTAGATGTTTGATATTCAGGGTCACCATCATCGGGTAGACCATGAGAAAGGTAAAAGGAATGATGAGCGACTTGAGTCCCTTTACCAGTTCCTTGTCCATGGTAATTCCAAACAGAAAACCGGCAACCATCATGATGGGAATGGCGACAACCAGTTTTTTGTTTATTTTAATGAGAATATTCCACATATCAGCAGCTTTTCGCCTCCTCAATGATCTCGACGATTTTTTTATAGGTCCCGGCGAGGGATTCAGGAAAGATATCGTCATCAACCACGCTTCTGATGTTGTCTTCACTAAAGCGCAAAAAACGGATCTGGGTCTTGTTGTTTTTGGTGAAAGTCATGATAAATTTCGGCATTAATATGGCCCGCTCCGGGTTGGCGGAGAGGCTTTTTGCCGCTTTTGCAGGGTTGCAGACCTGGATCATGTGCAGGTCAAAGTCATCGGCAACCTCCATGCCATGGGAAGAAAAGGAATGGGCCATTTCCATTTTATCTTCGTTGTGGATGATAAGCCCGGATTTTTTGGCGACTGTTGCCAGATCTTTCACAAAATTTTTGTTGCTTTTTGATGTTTCGGTTGCGTACAGGTTGTCTTTGTGCATGTTTTTCTCCTTAAGTGAAAAAATTTAAAAAAACCGGCGTTCTCCCGCGGAGTAACGCCGGATATAAAGAAACAAAGTTAGTTCTTGGCACCCTTGCCGGCCATCATCGGATCTCCGGAATAGCCCAGGCCCTTCCAGTCCATCCTGCCGCTGTCGCCGTGGCAGTCGAGGCAGTCCAGGGCCTGATCGGCCGGGACAACCATATGGTTGATGCGCCAGTACATCTCGGTCGGCGCAAAGCCGTATTCGCCACTGTATTCAATCCCGGATGCCTTGGCGCCGGCAGTAGCGGCCTTGTTCCAGTCAAAGTTGACCCAGTAGGCGTCCGGATCGTTTTTTTCACCGTAGACCTTCGGGGTCAGCAGATGATTGAGCTTTGCGTCGTAAATCTGTTTGCCCGTGTGAACCTTGAAAGGGTATATCTTGGCGGTTTTGTCATTGATATCCCCCTTGGGAAAGCTCAGCCTGGTGACTGTGGTCGGGTCAATTTTATCGCCGAGATGAGAGCCCCCGGCTGTGCCGTTGTACCAGGCGTAGGCAGGAACCAGGTTTTTCTTCCAGATAAAAGAGCCCTTTTTCTTGTTATAGGTCGGCATGCCGTAATCGTCCAGAGGAGGGTCAACAACGGTATCGCCGGCAGTTGACCAGTCCCAGGACATCTTTGTCGGCATTTCCTTGGCTATCTCCGGGATATGACAGGTCTGACAGGCAACCCGTGCGGCATGGTTGTTGATCAGGGACTCCTGGTGGGGCTCGGCATCATGACATTCGGTACAGTTGAGATGATTTTTACCTTTGGGCGAGACGGCCATAGCATTTCCCTTTATCTGATGGCTCTCGGTGGAGTGGCATTCCTGGCAGGAAAAGTTGAGTCCGTCTGCACCCATATGGACATCGTGGTCCCTGGTCGGTTTGACCATTGAGGAGTCGATATCCCCGTGCTTGACATTGTTGCCGCCGCCACCGAAGCCGTGACAGACCACACAGTTGTCACGTCCCGGGGCGCCGGCGTTCTGGGCCACCTTCACGAGATCGACCGGGTTTTTGTCAAATTTTTTCACCCCGGTATAACCTGCCGGCATACCTGCCCCAGCTCCCGGCTTTTTGTAGGCGCCGGTGGTGTCGTGACAGACCAGGCAGTCGACCCGGCTGGTGTCATTGTGGTCAAAGGAGTTATCTTTCCAGCCATAGCCGACATGACAGCTGGTACAGCGTGGCCAGTTGCCGGCAATCGAGATGCAGAAGTTGTTCATCACGTTATGTTTGCCGCGCTGAACAACCCCCTTTTCATCACTGCAGGTCTGCTCCAGGGTCCAGGTCCAGTGACTGGTCTGCATCACGTCGTGGGCCGCATCTTCATGACATTCCAGGCATTTTTGGGTCACTTCCATCGGGCTGTTGAACGGCCCGGTGATTTCCTTGTGGTCTTCATTGGCAAAGGCATGCGCCCCATAGAACATACTTCCGGCACAGAGCACTGCCAGGATCTTTATCTTTTTCTTCACAGCAATTCTCCTTCGAGGTAAAAAATAGTCTTCCCGCTTTGATGAGCGGCAAATGTATCAGGAACCTATATGAGCAATTCATATGCCAAAAGGCGCTTTTTGCCGGAAAACAGGAATAACCGCTTGTTTTTACAGAAAAAATATTCTGTCT
>DAOVSZ010000088.1 GCA_030627725.1 Desulfobulbaceae bacterium | reverse complement strand
TCGGAAATAAAGAAACCCTCCGTAAGAGGAGGGTTTCTTTATGATAATGCGGGATCATAATTCCGGCTTGCCGGAATTATGACAACCTCGTAAAAAGTCAAAATCGCTGAATTCGTCTCCAATGATTTCAAAAAGATAGAGACGGTTAACGCGTCCGTCTCGTGCTTTTCGAAGTCTCATTGCATTCGCTTATCTACGAGACCGACAATTATGAGTTAAACAATTCCCTGGTCGATCATGGCGTCCGCCACCTTCACAAAACCGGCAATGTTGGATCCATCCACATAATTGATGTAACCGTCTTTCTGCTTGCCGTACTTCACGCAATTCTCATGAATGTTGACTTTGATCCGACGAAGTTTTTTATCAACCTCTTCGCGTGTCCAGGCGCTTCTGATACTGTTCTGGCTCATTTCGAGGCCGGAGGTGGAAACGCCGCCTGCATTGGCGGCCTTGCCCGGAGCGTACAGGATTTTTGCATCCTGGAATACTTTAACGGCTGCTGGTATGGTCGGCATGTTTGCGCCTTCTCCGATACAGAAACAGCCGTTCTTGAGAAGTTTTTTTGCGTCTTTTACGTCAATTTCGTTCTGGGTGGCGCTGGGAAAGGCGATGTCGCATTTAATGCCCCAAGGTCTTTTTCCCGCGGTATATGTGCACCCCTTAAGGGCTTTGGCGCATTCGCTGATGCGTCCGCGCCTAAGGTTTTTAAGCTCAAAGACAAACCGGAGATCTTTTTCGGTCAGGCCGCTTTTTTTGTAGATATAGCCGCCGGAATCGGACAAGGTGACAACTTTGGCGCCAAGTTCAAGGAGTTTTTCGGTCGTGTACTGGGCCACATTGCCGGAACCGGAAACGGTGCAGACCTTACCTTCAATAGGTTCTTTTCTTGTCTTCAACATTTCAAGAACAAAATAAACACAGCCATAGCCGGTTGCTTCCGGTCGGATCAGGCTGCCACCCCAGTTAACGCCCTTGCCGGTCAGCACACCTGTAAATTCGTTTTTCAGCCTTTTGTACTGTCCGAACATATATCCGATCTCTCGTGATCCGACACCGATATCTCCTGCAGGCACATCGGTGTTTTCTCCGATATGTCTGAAAAGTTCTGTCATGAAGCTCTGGCAGAATTTCATGACTTCGCGATTGGATTTCCCTTTGGGGTCAAAATCGGCCCCACCTTTGCCGCCTCCTAAAGGCAGTGTCGTCAGGCTATTCTTGAATACCTGCTCAAAAGCTAAAAATTTCAGGATGCCCAGATTAACACTGGGATGAAAGCGAAGGCCGCCTTTATAGGGACCGATGGCGCTGTTCATTTCCACACGATACCCTGTGTTTATCTGCACCTCCCCATCATCATCAAGCCAGGGTACTCTGAAGATCAGTATCCTTTCAGGCATAGTCATTCTTTCCAGAATCTTTTCTTCATCATACTTGGGATGTTTTTTAATAAAGGGAATGAGTGATTGTACTACTTCATCGACCGCCTGATGAAATTCAATCTCTCCCGGGTTTTTGCGAATAACCTCTGCCATAAATTCTTTTGCACTTTTCAAGACTTCTACCTCCGATTTGTTGTTAAGGAACGTACATTAAATAACTTGGACAAAATTATTGCACCCCAAGGGCATTTCCTGCGGGGCATCTTTTCCGCCGTCTTCTTTGTTGCTCGTCGGTCACATAACTCGTTATGCTCCCTCCTCGCGCCTTGAATACGACGAAAAATTCGGCTAATTTTGTTCAAGTTATTGAATTCCCGTCCCTAATGCTTTTGGTTTCTATCTGATATTCTTAAAAAACAATGTGTTTCAAGAAAAAAAGACGAGTCGAATTTATTAGTTGTGGTTCGGTAATAAGTTGCCGGTACTTTCTGGGTGTAATGAGCGGCAAGCATCTCTTCTTACAACCGGTCGCCCGCTGTTGCTCTTCCTTTTGTATTTGTATGTTGTTCCGGCAAGGTGTTGCCATAATAACATACAAAAATACTTTTTCAATATATTAGCTGCTGATTAATGCCGCAACAAGAGATCGTTTTAAGCGCGCAGGTGTGCAGCTAATGGCAAAATTGCCGAAAAATAGATGACGCTTTCTAACAAGGTTACTCTGCCGAAGAGGGAGACATCTAATATGGAAAAGGCGTACGGGCTTTTCTTTTAGGGACACCGGTAAAGGAATTGAGGGGCTTTGTTTTTCAGGTTAGGTCGGCAAAATTGCCGTTAATGAGTTGAAAATATTTTTTAGATCTGGTAGTTTTTTTTTATGAGTGAAAAGACGGAAAAGAAACAGTTGGCAATATTACGGCTTTTGCAGAAAGCTGAAGGGCCTCTTCCCAGTTCAAGGTTGATGGAGAATCTCCAAGCTATGGGACATGAGGTGAGTGAGCGAACGGTCCGCTATTATTTTTTAGAGCTGGACCGAAAAGGGCTTACAAAAAACCTTGGTAAAAAAGGCCGGGTTATTACTCAATTGGGCCTGAATGAATTGGCCAGTGCAAGGGTTTTTCATAAGGTCGGTTTTTTGACCGCCAAGATTGATCAGTTGACCTACCGGATGACCTTTGATCTCAATAGGAAAACCGGCAAGGTTATTATTAATGTCAGTCTTGTCGAAATGGAACAGCTTTCAAAGATAGCGCCGATGGTTTGTCGGGTTTATGAGGCCGGTTATGCAATGGGAACAATGATGGCTCTTTTTAGACCCGGTGAACGTGTTGGCGGCATGATAATACCGGAAAACATGGTGGGGCTGGGAACGGTTTGTTCAATAACCTTGAACGGTGTTCTTTTGGCTCACAGCATTCCCACCCATTCTATCTTTGGGGGGCTTTTGGAACTTAAAGACGGCAAACCTACAAGATTTGTCGAGATTATCAAGTATGACGGCACCAGCCTGGATCCCCTTGAGATTTTTATCCGGAGCGGCATGACTGATTACGTTGGGGCGATTGAAACAGGCAACGGCAGGATAGGTGTAGGATTCAGGGAAGTGCCGGCGGCCAGCCGTAATGATGTCATTGACCTGATGCCGAAGCTGGAGGAGGCTGGGCTCGGAGGTTTTCTTAAGATAGGATGGCCGGGACAGCCGCTTCTTGAGATCCCAGTGATCGAAGGGAGGGTAGGGGCTATTGTCATAGGGGGGCTTAATCCGGCCGCTATTATTGAAGAAAAAGGGATAGGGGTAAAATCAAGGGCCCTGGCCGGTCTGGTGGAATATGATAAATTATTCAATTACCAGGAGATGTTGGATCGCCTCAGCGACATATGTTAAGGGTCAGCTCAGACTGTTAGCTTTTCCAGCCTCCCACAGAAACCTGCCGTTTCGGAGAAAATGATCTATTTGTTTCATGCTGTAGCGTGATTTTTGCCGCACCGACTCATGGGTGTTGAAGGCATTGTGCGGTGTGAGTATGACATTTTGTCGTTCGGCCATGCGGAGTGTTGCCAGTACTTCCTGGTCGCTGCTTTTCCTGCCGCCATTGCGCAAGATGCCGGCAAGTTCCTTCTCATGGTTGAACACGTCTAGCCCGACGCCGCCGAGAGAGTCTTCTTCGAGCAGGCGGAGCAGGTCTTGCGAGGGAGAGAGTTCTCCTCTGGAGACGGTAATGAAAAGGCCCCCCGGCTTTGCCTTTTGCAGCATTCGGTAATTGAAAAAACCATGGTTCTCCTTCGTGAGGTTCATCGCGCAGACGATAATATCGGCAACAGCAAGCCCTTTGTCAATTGCGAGATAGTTGACCGCGGCATGTTTTTTTACGATATCTACGCCGAAGACGTCCATGCCCAGGCCGTTACCTATCTTCACCACTTCATGGCCGATATTGCCCACTCCCACGACTAGAAGCGTCTTGTGTTCACATTCATCTCCGGTCAGGGTGTCTCTCTTGAACCGGGAAAAACTCTCCATCTGCTCGCGAAGCTTACGGAGCAGGCACATCCACAGAAGCATGGCCTGTTCCGCAACCGCGCGGCTGCAATAGGGCGGCAGGCTGCCGCAGGGTATATGGGTTCCGCATTTCTGCTGGTATTTTTCAAGATGTTCGTATCCTGTGCTTCGTGTCAGGATACCGGAAAGTTCCGTGCGCCATGTGTCCGGAATGATCGACTGCGTTCTGATGCTTATCAGGCCGGCTTCCGGTTCCCGGGCGGCATATTCCTGGATTGTCTTCCAGGTGAATCCGGCTGTAACACCGGCTGGCAGATAATTGCGTAATTCTTTTTCTTCTTCCTGAAATGCTTCGTAAAAAAAAACGTTCATGAAAAAAAATCCTGACTATGTAATCGGCAGATACTTGTCTATCTCGTAGCGGCTTACATGGGTCCGGTATTCGTCCCACTCGATTTTTTTATTTTCGACGAATTTATCGAATATATGGTCCCCGAGGGCTTTGCGCACGAGTTCGGATGTTTCCACCTCGCATATGGCCTCATACAGATTTCCGGGCAGGGTCTTGATCTGCCGGGCCTCTTTTTCCGCTGCCGGCATTTCATAGATATCGTCTTCAATCGGTTCCGGGAGTTCGTACTTGTCTTCGATGCCTTTCATGCCGGCCGCCAGCATGACTGCAAAGGCGAGATAGGGGTTGCAGGCAGGATCAGGCGCCCTGAATTCGATACGGGTGGCGATCTCCTTGCCGGGTTTGTACATCGGGACCCGGACCATGGAGGAGCGGTTTCTCCTTGCCCAGGCAATATATACCGGCGCCTCGTATCCAGGCACCAGGCGTTTGTAGGAGTTTACCCACTGGTTGGTGACAGCGGTGATTTCGCGGGCGTGTTTCATGAGTCCTGCGATATACCCCTTGGCCATTTCCGACAGGTGGTAGGGATCGTCCGCATTGAAGAAGAGGTTGGTCTTATCTTTGAAAATGGACTGGTGGACATGCATGCCGCTGCCGTTCATGCCGAAGATGGGTTTTGGCATGAAGGTGGCGTAATATCCGGATTGCTGGGCAATGTCCTTGACCACTATTCTATAGGTCATGGTATTGTCGGCCATCCTGAGCGCTTCGTTGTAGCGAAGGTCGATCTCATGCTGGCTGGGCGCCACCTCGTGATGACTGTACTCCACCTGAATGCCCATTGCCTGCAAGGCCAGGATCGTGTTTCTTCTCAGGCCGCTTCCCATGTCAAGAGGACGGGTGTCAAAATAGCCTGCCGTATCGAGAAGTTCCGTCTGCTTGTTGTCCTTGAAATAAAAATACTCCAGTTCCGGGCCGACATAGAAGGTATACTTTTTGTCGGCGATTTTTTCGAGCATTCTCCGTAAGACATATCTCGGGTCACCGGCATAGGGCGTGCCGTCAGGGTTCTGGATGTCGCAGAACATGCGCGCCACCGGAGAATCTTCGGCCTGTCTCCAAGGCACGAAGGCAAAGGTGCCGATGTCCGGCTTTGCTATCATGTCGCTTTCTTCTATCCTGGCAAATCCCTCAATGGAAGAGCCGTCAAACCCCATGCCCTCAAGGCCTGTTTCCAGTTCGGAAGGGGTGAGAGCAAAGCTTTTCAGAACTCCGAGCACATCGGTAAACCAGAACTGGATAAAACTCACATTTTTGTCCCGTACAATTCGCAAGATATCTTCTTCGTTGCGTATCTCCATGGGGGTCTCCTGATAGGGGTGATGAAAGTTGGCAGTAGAAGAAATTCCAAGTGATTATGACTGATTGTATGAAAAATATATTCAGTGATCCTTGAAATTACACGTACTGTCAAGGTAAAAAACAAACAAAAACATGAATTCATGACGATGAGGAAAAAATGTCGCGAAGAGGAATTGCAATTCCTCTTCAATTATGCTATTTGTACCAGTTTTTAGTGTGCTGATCTAACATTATAATAGAAAAATTGTACGTGGTAAGATTTTTGTGAGTTTCACAACCTCGCTTACCTGTGAATCTATCATATGTATCTGCATTCAATAAGGAGCAGTGTTTATGAAAATCGTTGTGACGAAAGAAACCCTCGCTGGGGAAAAAAGGGTGCCGATTATTCCTCCTACCGTGGATAAACTGGTCAAGCTTGGCGCTGAGGTCGAGGTTGAGGCGGGAATCGGGGCGACCTGTCGGTTTCAGGACAGTGAGTATGAAAAGGTGGGCGCCAAGGTGAATGCCGATCGCGAGGCCATGATCAGGTCCGCGGACATGGTTCTGCGGTTGCGCAAACCCCCTGAAAACGAGATCGAGTGGATGAAAAAGGGATGTATTCATGTAAGTTATCTTGATCCCTTTAATGAGGTCGAACTGGTAGAGAAGATGAAGAGTTGCGGGGTCAGCGCTATGAGCCTCGAAATGATTCCCAGAAGCACCATTGCACAGAAGATGGATGTCTTGAGTTCACAGGCCAACCTCGGCGGGTATGTGGCTGTTCTGCTTGCTGCGGAACAATTGGACAAGATCTTTCCAATGATGACCACCCCTTCCGGCACCATCAAACCGGCCCGGGTCTTTATCATCGGGGTCGGTGTTGCCGGGCTGCAGGCGATCGCGACGGCCAAGCGTCTCGGCGCTCGGGTCGAGGCCTTTGATACACGGCCGGTTGTTGCCGAGCAGGTGCAGTCTCTGGGTGCGAAATTCGTTAAGATCGATCTGGGAGAAACCGGCCAGACCAAGGACGGCTATGCAAAGCAGCTGACACCGGAACAGCTGCAGATGCAGAAGGAGGGCATGGCAAAGGCCTGCGCTCTGGCGGATGTGGTGATCACCACGGCCCAGCTTTTCGGCCGGCCGGCGCCGCGCATCATTGACCGTGGGATGCTCGCGCAGATGCAGCCTGGAAGCGTTGTTGTTGATATGGCGGTTGAGACAGGCGGCAATGTCGAGGGGTCCGAGGTGGACAAAGTCGTGGAGGTTGAGGGAGTTCATGTCATCGGTATAGGGAATCTTCCCGGCAGGGTGGCGATTCCAGCGAGCCAGATGTATTCCGCCAACATGGGGAACTTCGTCGATCATTTCTGGGACAAGGAGGCCAAGACGTTCAATCTTGACCTTGACGACGACATCATCAAAGGCGCAAAGATCACCCATAAGGGTGAGACAGTTTCTGAGATGTATATTGGCATCATGAACAAGTGAGGGTAACTGCCCAGCAGCACCCATCTGCACACGATCAGGCTGGTTCACATAGGGCAACTATAGCTCTCCAGTCTGCTTGTGTACATCTGAGCACTGCTGAACAGTTACAGGATGGTGTTTAGGCCACATTGGCTTCACCCAACATAGTTACTAGTGAGGTAACGAATGGAACCTGTATTTCTGACTTTTGTTTTTGTGCTGTCAATTTTTTTGGGATTTGAGCTTATTTCCAAAGTTCCCTCAACATTGCACACACCGCTCATGTCCGGTTCTAATGCCATTTCAGGCATTACCCTGGTCGGTTCTCTTGCATCGCTTAGAATAGAGAATGTAAACGTTGCAATCATTCTCGGCACCCTGGCCGTAACGTTCGCCACCATTAATGTTGTCGGCGGATATGCGGTCACCAACCGGATGCTTGAGATGTTCAAGAAAAAAGATGAGGGAGGCGGACAAAAATGAGTATGGCAATAATTATCAATTTTGCGTATGTCATCTCGGCCGTTCTTTTTATCTTTGGCCTGAAGATGCTCAGTTCTCCGGCAACTGCCAGGAAGGGGAATCTGGTCTCATCCGCCGGCATGCTGCTGGCCATCGTCGTTACCCTTCTCTATGCCGGTCTTGATTATAAATGGATTGTGCTCGGGGTAGCGATCGGTACGGCAGTCGGGCTGTTTGCCGCCTACCGGATCCAGATGACCTCAATGCCCGAGATGGTGGCCCTCTTTAACGGCTTTGGCGGTATTGCCAGTCTGCTCCTGGCCTGGGCCGAGTATCATCAGAACCCGGAGCTTTCCGCCTTTATCGCGGTGGTGACCTTTCTCTCCGCCTTTATCGGCGGCATGACCTTTTCCGGCAGTATGGTCGCATTCGGCAAGCTGAGTGAAATAATTCCCGGCAAGGCGGTTGTGTTCGGGGGCCAGCATATCATTAACGCAACTCTTCTTCTGGCCGCTGCTGCAGGCGCTGTTATGCTGGCAATGGACCCGGCCGGCAGCTATACCGTGTTTATCGGAATTGTCGTCATTGCGCTTATCTTCGGTGTCATGTCCGTTATTCCCATCGGCGGCGCCGACATGCCGGTTGTCATTTCTCTTTTGAACAGTTATTCGGGTATTGCCGCCTGTGCCGCCGGTTTTGTGATCCACAATAACATCCTCATCGTTGCCGGCGCCCTGGTCGGGGCCAGCGGGATTATTCTGACCAAGATCATGTGCAAGGCAATGAACCGTTCCCTGGCCAATGTGTTGTTTTCCGGTTTCGGCGCTACTACTACCAAGGCTGCCGCCGGATCAGGGCCCCAGGGCGAGGCCAAACCTGCTACTGCCGAGGACGTCTATTATATCCTTGAAGCGGCTGATTCCGTTGCCTTTGTGCCGGGATATGGTCTTGCTGTTGCCCAGGCGCAGCATGTTGTGCGCGAGTTAGGCGACCTGCTGGAGGCAAACGATACCGAGGTCATGTATGCGGTGCATCCGGTTGCCGGTCGTATGCCCGGGCATATGAACGTGCTTCTTGCCGAAGCAAATGTCTCGTACGATCAGCTGGTTGAGATGGATGATGTCAATCCGAAGATGGATACCATCGATGTCTGCGTGGTCATCGGCGCGAACGACGTAGTCAACCCGGCCGCGCTTGATGATGAGTCAAGCCCCATCTACGGCATGCCGATTATCGAGACCCACCGCGCCAAGACCGTCATCGTGCTCAAACGGTCGATGAATCCCGGTTTTGCCGGCATTCAGAATGCGCTCTTCTTCTATCCCAATAC
Organism: Desulfobulbaceae bacterium; assembly: GCA_030627725.1. Classification (GTDB taxonomy): domain Bacteria; phylum Desulfobacterota; class Desulfobulbia; order Desulfobulbales; family DAOVSZ01; genus DAOVSZ01. The sequence continues at coordinate 211 of DAOVSZ010000088.1, read as the reverse complement.
CCGTATGTATTTCGGTGATGCCAAGGCCTCGATCCAGGCCCTGGTTGCTGAGTTCAAAGGGGCGGAATAGTTGTAAGCCATCACCGGTGCCTCATCTCCTTTGTCATCGGCCTGTTCGCGTAGCACCAGTACAGCTCACAGACCTCTTTCGCGGACATGAGGCCCCTGCAATAACTTACAAAGCTTGGTGCTAGCTTTTATCTACCGGCAC
>DAOVSZ010000313.1 GCA_030627725.1 Desulfobulbaceae bacterium | reverse complement strand
TGATCAACCTCTGTACGAATGCTCGTGATGCGATGCCTGCGGGGGGCAATCTGAACATAAGCACTGAACATGTGCAGTTGTATGACGAATTTTCAGGGAAGTATTCTACGATTCCGCCGGGAAAATACATCGTTCTTGGAGTTGCCGATACCGGCGTTGGGATCAGGGAGCAGGACCTGCCGAATATATTCCAGACCTTTTTTACCACCAAAGGCCCAAAGGGGACCGGGCTTGGACTGAATATCGTGAAAAATGTCGTTGAACAGCAGAAGGCCTATCTGGAGGTCGAGAGTGTTGTGGGTGAGGGAACGACCTTTAAGATATTCTTTCCTGCCCGACAAAAGGCCGGAGAGTTTTAAGGTTTTATTGCCCAAACAGACCTTTCAAGAGATTTACCGCCGGCTCTGTTGAGGATGCTCCATCTTTTTGGTCTTTTTTCGAAAGGGCCTTTCCCAGTTCTTCAAATGCCTTTGTTTTCACGGTTTCAACAACCTGTTCCTGGACGCCGGCCGAATCGAGCGTTGGTTTGGGGTCTTTGAGTGTGCCGGCGAGTTTGAGCCTGAGGATGGTCTCTCCTTTTTCGTTTGCCAGGAATTTGGTGATCGAAGCATTGCTTCCAAGTTTTTCAGTCAATTCCGGCGAGAGTTTAAGGGTGACAGGGAGATCGAGTTTGCCGTTGATATCCATGGCGCCGGATGTCTCAATACCGACCTTCTCACTGTTGAGCTCTGAAGAGAGATTGATCTTTCCCCCTTTGGCAAGCAGCAACTTGCCGGTGATATCTTGAAAATCGATCTCTTTGAGCTCCTGGAGTCCGACCAGGTCCGAGATAGCGGTTGTTGTCGGCGTACTACTGATTTTTCCATTGGTAAGCGCGTATGTCGCGTCAGCTGTCAGGACCTTGCTGATATGTTCCCATTCTGTGCCGGCGCCATCAAAGGTCACTGCCGTTTCCAAGGCGCCGGAGATCACTTCGGTGAAATCTTTGATCAGACCGCTGCCTAGTTCGGTCAGCTGCATTGCCCGTATCTTGACATCTCCTGTATACGCCGGTTCCGGACGGGTCAGATCAAGGACAACATTTCCAGCGAGTTCTCCTCCTGCAGCTTTTGCTGTCAGCCCCTGTGCCGTGAACTTTCCATCTTTGAGTGAATACTGCAGACCAAAATCCGTAACAGGGAGTTTTTTGAAAATTGCCTTGTCGACCTGGACCTTGCCATGAGCAGAGAGGCCGGGAGGAAGGGCTTCTGACAGAGGTTTTTTGGGGGTATCTGTTTGTATTTCGCTCGGGGGTTTGGAATCAGGTTCGGCCTTTGGCAGGCCGGCTGTCAGGGCAAGCAGATTGTCGATGTTGAGGTTCTCACTGAAAACGTCAACCTGGATATCCGGATTGTTCATGTAGTTGGTTATCTTATTATCGAGTCTGATATGTTCCTTGTCCAGGGTGAGGTCAAGAGTCATGCCGACGTTTTTGTTGTCGAAGTTTCCTGTTGCTTTTATATGTGGCTTCAGCTCGCCGTGAACGATATCCGCGATAAGGTCCATCTCTCCTGTGTAATTGAGTGAGGCAATTCCTCCTGAAAGATCTACCGATAGAGTGAGGTTGATGGTGACATCAGCTGAAGGGATCTCTCCAAGATCATCACGGACTGTAAGTGATGCATTTTCAATTCGTATGGAATTCACGGTAAGGGCAACAGGAAGCGCTGCGGATGTTTTTTTGCTGGTGTCAGGGCGTGGTTGAGATGTTCTAGAGTCTTGCAGGAGCGCTAAGCTGTCAAAGTTGAATTTCCCATCGCTTGATCTGTGAATGTTGATAGAGGGGTTTTGAAGGATGAGTTCATTGACGACAAACTTTTTTTGAAGAAGCGGCATGAGGTCGTAACGAAGAACAAAGGCGCCTGCGCCAATGAAAGTATTCTGACCATCCTCTTCTTTGACCGTGAAGTCTTTGATCGTGATCCCTTTGAAAACACTGACATCAATATCACCAATCATCACTGTGCGTCCAAGCGCTTTTTCGGCTTGGGGGATGACCATTGTACGAATTCGATCATCAGTTAAGGTAAAGCGGACCACGAGTACGAGAGCGATCACTGTTACTGCTATAAGAACGAGAAGACCAATAATAACTTTTGTGAATTTTCCCATTAAAGCACCTCGATATCAATTTTTATAGTAACTGTTCAGCAGCACTCCACCCGCTCATTCGCTGCGCTCACCAGCTGCACACGATCAGGCCTTCTCGCATAGCCAACTATAACAGCGAAGCGGTGTCATCGTCAGCCTGCTTGTGCACATCTGAAGTGCTGCTGAACAGTTACAGTATGGTGTTTAGGCCACGTATTCAATTCCACCTGAATAGTTAATTTTTATAAAAATGCTATGTTTGATGCTATCACAAAATAATTCCATACTCAAAAAAACAATCAGGGTGTGCCTTCTTTCTCGTCAACTGTCACGAGAAGCATGCCACCGAGTACAAAAAAGACAGGCACAATGGACATGCCGGCTCGTTGAGAATGAAAGAATTCTGTAAGCAGTCCAAGAAAAAGGGGTCCGAGAAAGGCGGTAAATTTTCCTGAAAAAGCAAAAAAACCGAAGAATTCATTTTCCTTGTCAGGGGGCACGAAGCGGGCCATGAGTGAACGGCTTGCCGACTGGTTTGGTCCTGAGAAGATGCCGACAATAATTCCTGCCAGCCAGAACAGGGATTTACTCTCAGCTGTGATCGCGATGATTGAAGCGACAATGAGCCCTGCGAGGCTGATCAGGATTGTTTTTTTCCCTCCGACCAAGTCGTCGAGAAACCCCATTGCAAGGGCGCCAAGGCCGGCGGAGATATTCAAGACGATGCCGAAGAGCATGATCTCCTGAAAGGTAAAATGAAAGGTGCCTGCGGCATAGATACCTCCAAAGGCGAATATTGTGATAAGACCGTCGTTATAGATCAGTCTGGCCAGGAGGAATCTGACAATATGGCGGTACTTTTTTATCTCTTTTACGGTTGAAACGAGTTCAGAAAAAACGGCGCTTACTTTCCAGGTGACCTCATAAACTTTTTTCTTTTTATCGTGTACAAAAAGAAACATTGGGATGCTGAAGAGGCCGAACCAGGCCGCAACAAGAAGATTTGTGGCCCTGAT
>DAOVSZ010000039.1 GCA_030627725.1 Desulfobulbaceae bacterium | reverse complement strand
CATATTGAAATGATATCACAAGGGACTCTTCTGCTGACGCCTCGTGAAAAGGCATTTTCCAAGATAATTGACGGCATCCGGATCGAATTTGATCCGGAGACGCTCCAGCCGGCCCGGGTGGTGATTCTGGAAACAGGAGAGGATTATACCGAGATATCCTTTTCCGGTTATGATTTTTCTCCCAATCTCAGCGAATCTGATTTTTCACAATGCCCGAAACAGTGAAACATGCGGCCCTGCGCTGGACCCTTGCCCTTCTGATAGCGGGCGTGGGTCTTTTTTTTGCCATGCAGGTGAAACTGGGGGAGAATGCGCTCGACCTTCTGCCTGGCGAAGCGGTCCGGGGAGACCTTGAACTCCTTCAGCAGATGGGCATGGTTGACCGGGTTTTCATTTCGCTTGAATTCGTCCAGCCGGACCACCCGCTTTCTCCTGATCAGGTTCTTGCAAAATTGACGAAAAGCGCGGAAGCGATTGGCAGGGGCCTTGCTGCAAGCCCTTTTTTTAACAAGGTGGTTTACCGTCTTCCTGAAGGGTATGAGTATCTCTTTCTCGATCAACTGATGCCCTCTCTCCCTGCCCTGCTGACCGCTGAAGAACTGGCGGAAGTTGCGTCCCAGCTGGAGGGGGAGGGCTTGCGCCGGACGCTTCTGGAGGATTTTTCCCTCTTAAACAGCCTGGCAGGGCTGCCGCTTAAAGACCATATTCGGAGAGACCCTCTGGGGCTTGCCCGTTTTCTCCTTACGCGGGTCCAGGGGCTGCAGGGCGAATTTGCGGTCCGCCTTGAAAACGGATTTTTTGCAAGCCGCGATGGCAAAAACTGTCTGGTCTGGGCCGAAAGCACAAAGGCCCTTACAGACTCATATCAGGCCGAAGAGGTCAAGGATGAGATCGATACGATCTTTGCCCAAGCGCTGCTCCCGGGAGTGCGGGCGCGGTTGATCGGGAGCCTGCCGCATACCCTGGCCAACGCGCACACGATCCAGCGCGACCTGCGCACCCTCCTGCCCATTGCAACCTGCGCCCTGATCGCCCTGCTTCTCTTTGCCTTGCGGGATATCCGGGCATTTCTGGTCATTCTTATTCCTTTTCTGGCAGCGCCTCCTGCAATCGCTTTTCTTGGCCATTTCATGGGCGGGCTGAGCGCTATTGCCCTTGGTTTCGGGATCGTGCTGCTGGGGATTGCCGTTGATTTCGCCATCCATATGTACCTGGCCCTGGTCAAAGAACAGGGGACTGCCGCCGATATTCTGGCCCGCCTCAAAAGGCCGATGATAATGGCTGTCTGCACGACCGTCGGCGTTTTCGTGGTGCTGCTGACCTCGGATGTGCCTTCCCACCGGCAGATGGCCTTGCTGGCAATTACCGGTGTTCTCCTTGCCGTCTTTCTGACCTGGCTTCTGGTTCCTGTCATTGTCAGAAGAAAAGAAGGCAGCGCCGCCCGGATGGAACAAGGCGCGGGTCCGCTTTTTTTTCTCATGCAATCTGCCGGCAGAAAAAAGGTCCTGTTTGCGGTCTGGTCGCTGCTCCTGGCGACCGGCGCCTGCGCCTGGTCACAGCTCAGCTTTACAGGCGATCTCAGGACCCTTGATATGCCGGCGGAAGAGGTTGTGGCAGATGATCAGCACTTCAGAGACACCTGGCGTTTTCAAGAAGACCAGGCCTTTATCGTCGTTTCCGGACCTGATCTTGCGCAGGCCCTTGACCGGAACGACCTGGTGTACAAGAGCCTTGCGGCCCATGGCATTTCAGGTGTTCAATCCCTTGCCGGGATCATGCCCGGCCTTGTTTCCCAGACCCGCAACATCGCAGGGTGGAAAGCCTTCTGGGCCGAGCAGGGTGATGATTTTGAGATGAGGCTTGCAGCTCTGAGCGAAGCGGTCGGTTTTGCACAAGGGGCCTTTTCTCCATTTTTAGAATTTTTGAAAAAGCTCCCTACGCCTGTAGAACCGACATCCTTGCTGGGTGGCCCGCTGGAGCCCATGCTGGCAGCCATGCTGCACCTGCCCGCAGAGGCTGGCGGGCAGAGAGATGAAAAGGACACCGATGTTCTTGTGACCACCATTGTTCCTGATACGGAAGCAGTCCGCGCGGCAGTTACCGATCTTATTGCCGCAGAAAAAGGAGTTCATCTTCTTTCCAATGCCAACTGGCGGCATCAGGTTGAGACCCTGTTAAAAAAGGATGTTCTTCGACTTTCACTCATGGCCGGGCTCCTGGTAAGCTGTATAACGCTCTTCTTTTTCAGAAGTATCCGGATTTCTTTCGCCACCCTGGCCCCTGTCCTCTCCGCCCTGTCTGCCATGGCTGTTTTCTGTTATCTTACCGGCAACAGCCTGAATATGATGCATCTGCTCATGGGCATCATGGTGATCGGGATCAGTGTCGATTATGGAATATTTATCGTCAATGCCTGCCGTGATACAGGGCTTGCGACCACAATCAGGGCGGTCAGCATCTGTGCAATCAGTACCCTGACCGGGTTCGGGGTCCTGGCCTTTGCACAACACCCGGCCCTTCACAGCCTTGGTGTCACGGTCCTTGTCGGGATCGGCGCTGCCTGGCCTACGGCGTTGTGGATAACGCCGGTAATTATTGGGAAATCGGCAGGACAATTAAAAGTGAAAAGTGAAAAGTGAAAAATTCTTTGCCTTTTGCCAAAAAAATCAAACAGCTTCGGCTTATTTTCTCTCCTCTTTTACTGACAATACTTTTGCTGTCAGGGTGCAGCGCTGTGGGAATGCATGCGCAGGACCGCCGTTTGCCTGCAACGACCGATTCACTCTGGGAGGTACGGATTCATCAATGGGGCAAGGAGCGTTTTGTCGGACTTCTTGCGATGAGCAGCGAAGATAAGGGGATGCGTGTTGCGCTGCTTGATCCTACCGGCATCAAGCTTCTGGAAGCGGAATTTGACAGGGCTGGTTCTGTTCGCGGTATGAGTGCGCTTGCGGCTGTGGAAAACAAGGGGCTGCCGGATTTTTTGACCAGCAGTCTGCAGAAGATTTTTTATGGGTCAGGAGAGATATCCTCCTGTTCCGGGGGTGTTTTTTTGCGTCTCTGTTACGAACAGACCGGCGATAAAGAGACCAGAAAAAGATCGTTGTTCGGCCCCATACCGATCTGGTCTGTTGATTATCGGTTTTTCGGGACAGGGTATGAAGAGATTCAGAGTGCAGAGCTCCATGTCCCTTGGTATGGTATCTCCTTTATTATGAGTGTGATTCAATCAGAAACCGGAACCCGGGGTATGGAATGACCGATCCTGCCGTACATGCAGACATAGAAAAAGCGTTGATTGATTCAATGCAGGAAATCAGTGTCACAGGTGACGCCGTCCAAGAGATACACGCGACTTTTGTCTTTGGTGATGATTTTCCAGGATTTGAAGGTCATTTCCCTGACCAGCCGGTCTTTGCAGCCATCTTCCAGATTGCTCTGGTACGACTGCTCGCCGAGCGGGCTCTTGAGTGCCCGCTGGTTACGGATGTTGTTGAGCGGACGAAATTTAAAGGAATTGTTCTCCCTCGCGAAAAGATTAAGGTGTCTGTTCACCTGACTGAAACAGAGCAGGGCCGGCGGGCTGTCTTTACCCTTGACCGCGAGGGGGAACGGGTTTCCGAAGGGAAGTTGTTGTTGGGGAGAGGGGTAGGGTGAGGTATGGGTTTTTCAAAAACATATTTTGATGAAGAAGCAGGGTCGCCTCCTTTGTTAACGGCAGAGGCAACGAGGCGCATCCGTTTTGAAGAGATCGACCCGTTGGGGATGGTCTGGCATGGGAGGTATCCGAGTTTTCTGGAGGACGGCCGGATCGCTTTCGGAGACCGTTTCGGGCTGGGGTATATGGAGTTCAAGAACAGTCGGATTGCTGCCCCGGTTGTGCAGATGCACCTCGATTATCTGGCCCCCCTTCGTTTTGATGAGATGATTACGATCAGCGCCACCCTGCACTGGACGGAATCCATGCGGCTCAATTTCTCGTATAGCATACGATGTGGAAAACGGTTGGCGGCCCAAGGCTATACGGTCCAGCTTTTTACTGATATGGATGGCAATATGCTGTTTGTGGCCCCCAAATTTGTCGAAACCTTCAGGCGACAGTGGCAGGCGGGTGCGTTATGAGTTCTGTCGTCATTGTTGATGTCCGGGCTCTCACTGCTTTGGGTGACCTGGAGGCCACCTGGGACGGATTGATGGAGTCCCGTTCGGCGTTGAAGCCGCTTGATTCGCTTGAAGAACCGTTCAGGAAATGGCAGGCAGGACACGTCCCTCATCTGAACGCTGATTTTGGCGGTACAGATCGTTTGAATGCCCTGCTGGACAGGCTTCTTTCCGATCTTGAGGTCTCTCTGGATACTCATCTTATTGCGGCAACCACAAAGGGCGCGCCAGACGAATTTGTGCACCATCCTGCCGGACCATGGCAGGGACAGCCCTGGGATCTTTCGGAACTGATTTGTAAAAAACTTGCTCTTTCATGTTCGGCTGTCACGGTCAGCGCCGCCTGCGCCTCCGGAACCATGGCTGTTATTCAAGGGACTTTACGTCTTCAGCGTAACGAGTCAAAAATTGTTCTGGTGGTAGGTATTGATATTTTAAGCCGTTTTGTGCTGAGCGGATTTGCCGGCTTGAAGGCCCTGTCCCCTGGTCTCTGCCGCCCCTTTGATCAGGATCGAAACGGGCTCTGTCTTGGCGAAGGAGCAGGCCTGGCCCTTTTGATGACTGAAGAAGAGGCAGTAGACAGAGGGTTACGTCCTCTGGCCAGGATAAGCGGCTGTGGGTCTGCCTGTGACGCCTCCCACATCACCGCCCCATGCCGGCAGGCAACAGGCCTTATTGCAGCCATCCGGCAGGCCACACAGAACGGTCGACTTCGGGTTGGGGCCGTTCATGCCCATGGAACCGGCACCCTGCATAACGATGCCATGGAGATGACCGCCTTTTCCTCCTGCTGGGAGAATCAGGTCCCTCCTTTTCACTCGGTAAAAGGCGCGATCGGTCACACCCTTGGCGCTGCCGGCGTTATTGAAACCGCTATCGCCATAAAGAGTCTTCAGTCTGGTTTTGTCCCTCCTACAGTCGGTCTTGTTAGCCCTGAGGTACGTTGCAAAGAGGCGCTCACAGGTTCATCGCCCCAACCCTTGGTATGCCCGTCCATCCTGAAATGCAATTCAGGTTTTGGCGGCATTAATGCGGCCCTTCTGCTTGAAGCCTTTGAATAATCTAGAGGTTTTTCGAAAGCAACCAGGCCCGGAAGAAAGGATTGACGAACCGGTATTGTCCCTCAAAGAAAAAGATGATTTTACGGGCCATAAGACGGTTGAGAGCAACCTTGACGGAAGAAGCCTGGGCCACACCAGACGCTTTTAAAAAAGCCTTGGAGGTTGGAGCCTCTCCTCCAACCTTGGCAAGGCTCGTTAAGACTTGAAACTGCTGTGCGGAAACAATACTGAGCAGGGTTTCATATCCCTTCGATTCATGTGCAAATACCTGTTCAAGAGCCCGTGGGAGATCCTCTTGGGTGATCTGGTCTCCACGCCTGGAAATCTCCCACAGAGCTCCACAGAGCTGTTGAATGTCTCCAGGCACCCCAAAGCACATCTCCTGAGCGTGATTGAGGAGATCCGGAGTAATCACCCTCTTCCCTGTTGAAAATTTTTCAGCCAAAAATCTCTCGAACTCGGCCCTGTTCAACTCACCAACATAGAGCGGCAAAGACGATTTGAAAAATGGGCTGTCAGGGTCATTGAAAATTCCATCCATATCTTTGCGGACGCTGCCGGCAAAGATATAGGGGATATCGGAATGGAATTGTATTTTGCTGCGCAGAATAGCCAGTGCTTCTTTGAAATCCCGGATATTGATAATATCCTGAAATTCGTCGAATACAACGACAAGCGGATGACGCTTGGAGTTGATTGACTCTATCATGTCCAAAACACTCGGAATAGAATCAGGGGTAAGCTGGACAGAGGAATCAAATGATAAGACAGGGAGGCCGGAGATCGGATCGACAGAGGCGACCGGCCGCAAGTGGGCAATGTTTTTGAAAACGCGCTCAAGCACCCCCCCGGAGGAACGCTCCATAGAGACAATGGCAGTGACTATGCGCTTAATGAAGTCGTTGATGGTTTTCACTTCCAAAGAGTCGATATAGACCATCCGGTAAGTCTTCAGCCTGCGAATTGTCTCACAGATCAAGGAGGACTTTCCGGTCCGCCTTTCTCCCTGGACGTATACATTTTGGTTTCGCTGTATATAGTCGGTTAAAGACTGAACTAAATCCTGGCGCTGACAAAAATTATCAGCCTGTACTATCTGGCCATATTTGAAGGGATTTTGCATTCGTTTCACCTTTTTATATTACACGAATTCATATTATACTATTTCGTGTAATATGACAACAGGCAAATAGAGAAAATGCATGCCGCGCTTTTGGGGGATGCGGAAGCCGGCAAATTGTCGCTCATTACAAAGCATGGTCGCCCAGCCATCCTTGCTGTGCCGTTTGACGGGATGCTTGTACGGTTTGGAGTGAATCGATCAATTGCCTTGCATTTATTCCAACCTGAATGAGTCAAAGTAAAGGGTATTTTTTTTCCACGGATCGACAAGGAAAAGAGAGATTCCGTCAATTTGAGATAACCTCAGTTGCTGTTTGGCGCCGGAGGTTATGAGGTTGGCTAAGGGTATTTTTATACTCTTCTCTCCTGGATCAAGAGCAATCTTTCTGTTGAATCTGTCTGCGTAAGTTGGATTGTCCCTATCATCTATTCGTATAGCAAGAGGGACGGTTGTTTCTTCCGGATTATACACATCAAAACAAAGGACATCATAGTCTGACCAGTCCGGGTTGAAATTTTTCAGCGTCAGCCCAGGATAGATGTCTCGTGAGCCCTTCGGTGTCGGATAAAACTCTATTTTGAGGCTTTTCTCTCCTGATGTCGCATGCTCGCCGGAAAGAGAAAAGACCGTGCCGCATTTCCATTCGAGGCTGTCCAGGTCTTTTTCATTTTCAAAACTGTAATGAAAATCCGGCAGGCTTTTGCAGGAAGACAACAGAAGCAGTATTGTCATCACAAAAAACAGAGGAGTGTGGCTGGAACGTTTTATCTTCGTGCTCTTCCTGTTCATATCCATCACATTTTTCAGCCTTCAGCCTTCAGCCTAAAAATCTAAAAATTCCAGTATCACAACTTCCGGCGGCACACCGATTCTGATTGGTATGTGTGAGTAGCCTATGCCGCTTGTAACAAAGAGAAACTTTTTCCCCTCCTGATAGAGACCTCGCATATGGTCAGGATCCGATTTCGCACCTATGAACTTCCAGAAAAACTCCGGCAACAGAATCTGTCCGCCATGGGTGTCGCCGGCAAGAACCAGGACATCTCTTGTCTGGTCTATGCCCGCAAACAGGTCAGAAGTGTGTGAAAGCATAATAACAGGCAGATCATCGGGGAGATCTGGAATGGTTGCCGGCTCCTTTGTCAGGGGATTGCTGCTGTCAATACCTGCTACAACAAATTTTCCATGTTCTGTCGTAACTTCTGTCCAGGTATTACGGAGCATATTCACCCTGCTTGTCTCTGCAGGGTATTTCCAGTCTGCTGTATGACAAAATTTGCAGGTTTCTCTTGAGGTTATATAGTCGGCATTTCCCATTACCCCAAAGACGCCAAGAGGGGCCTTGAGGCGGGAAAGAAATTCGATCGCTCTGTTGTATACGTCATGACCACCGCTCCAGTCAACATAGTCCCCGGCCAGAAAAATAATATCCGGGTTTATGTCTTCGACGATTTCCAGAACCTCGTGTCCTGCATCCCAGAATGGCCCGCCAAGATGAAGGTCGCTGATAAGAACTATTTTTTCCCCTTTCAGTGCTGTTGCAAGTCCGCTGTTTCTGATTTGAGCGTGTTGGATTGTAACAGATCGAAGTTCGATCATGTGACCGTAGAGTATGAGGACTGCTGCTCCAAAGATGCACGCCAGGAACACAACCATATGTTTTTTGCGTGAACGGAGTATTCTTTTGCGTGAATGTCGCATTTTCAGGGTAAAATCGCCCGCATAGATTTAGTTATAATTTCAACATGTTAGGTTGGTTTTTGGGCGGCTTTCCCATTTCTCCTGTCCATAATGGCGCTCTGCGTCTATCCCCCTTCTGGTTACGGCAATCAGAAAGGGATATTTCTGGGGAGGAAGGTATGTTTTTGTGTGAAAAAAAGAAGACGGCAAATTGGGGGTGACCGTCTTCATCAGAAATTTTTACATCGTAACTCATATATTCGGCAACTTTGTCATTGCATCAGAAAGCGCCTCGCTTGTTTGCTGCATGCCGTCAATAGCCTTTTCGATTGCATCAGCGGTCTCATTTTTTCCCTCCTTCCTCGCAATGCTCACCCATTTTTTCATCTCCTCAATATGACTGGTATTGTGATCGATCCAGTGCGGCAGGAGAATTTCCAATTTTTCGACATCGGTTTTCTGCATGTGCATATTCTATCTCTCTTTGTTTTTTTGAAGTATCACTTGGCCACCCAGAAAATCAATTTTAGATACATGGGCAGCCTCTACGAGTTTTGGTTCCTCAAAAAGGGTGCTGATCTGGATACCCTCATCGGTTACCTCAAGGTTGGTGACATTTTCCATTATCTTTTCCATCCGGCCTTCGCTGTCCAGCAGAACGCTCATCTGGCACATTTCCCTTTCCTCCTTCAATTCTTTGACTTGCGGTTGCGAATAAACTTAATATCAACTATATACCATAGATACCCGCTTGTGAACAAGTGCCAATAGCGTTCGCTTTTCTTCCGTATCTTTTCGTAATCATTCAACAATTATGTTTCTATGCTTATTTCTGTCCCTGAAATTGTCTCAATCCTTACATCCTGCAAAACTATTGCTGTCGTTGGGCTATCACCCAAGCCTGAGAGGCCCAGCAATCAGGTTGCAGTCTATCTGGAAAAGGCAGGATATACGATAATCCCTGTGAATCCCGGACAGGACATGATTCTTGGTCATCGATCATATCCAGACCTTCAATCCGTCCCAGTAAAGATCGATATGGTCGATATATTCAGGCGGCCGCAGGACGTGTTGCCCATTGTTCATGATTCAATTGCGATTGGGGCGAAGGTCGTCTGGATGCAGGAGGGGGTAGTGAATGAAGAGGCTGCAGCGGTTGCTCGTGCGGCCGGGCTAACAGTGATTATGGACAGATGCGTGAAGCGTGACCACGAGCAGTTTCTGCCTTAACTGCTTCAGGATTCAGGCCGATGGCATAAATTCAGTGAAGTTCCCTGGCATCCTTCAGCATATTACCCTTAAGGGGATATCATGCAAATAAATTCGGAACGACTGGCAGACATCTTTGTGACCCTGTGTGAAATTGACAGTCCGTCCAGAAAAGAGGGAAGGGTGTGCGCCTATCTGAAGGAGTTTTTTGCGACCCGGACTCCTGGCGCCACTCTCTTTGAAGATAACTCCAATAGCGTCACCGGCTCAGACTGCGGCAATCTCATTGTTCGGTTTGAAGGAGAGCTTGACAAGGAACCTGTCTTCTTGAACGCCCATATGGACACGGTCGCGCCCGGTGAAGGGGTGAAAGTCCAAAGGGAAGGTGATATTTTCAAAAGCCATGGCGAGACTGTTCTGGGCGGTGATGACAAATCCGGGATTGCAATTCTTTGTGAGACTATTCTTTCGTTGCAGGAAAAACGAACGCCTTATCGCCCGGTAGAGTTTATTTTCACGACTTGTGAAGAAATCGGTCTTCTTGGTGCAAAAAACTTGGAAAGCTCCCTTGTTCAGTCTTCCATGGGTGTAGCCCTGGATTCTGTTGGCACAGATGAGATTATTATTGGAGCGCCTGCTGCAAGCAGGATTTTTGTCGAAATTCAGGGAGTCTCAGCGCATGCAGGCCTTCACCCCGAAGATGGAGTAAATGCCATTCAGGTTGCATCACAATGTCTGATAAAACTCCCTCTTGGCAGGATTGACGTTGAAAGCACCGCAAATATCGGATTGATAGCCGGCGGCACCGCAACGAATATTATTCCTGATCACGTCTCTTTGAAAGGCGAGATCAGGAGCCATTGCGAGAAAAAGCTGCGCCGATTAACAAAAAATTTCCATGATATTTTTCAAGGGGTTATCGATCAATGCAACGCAGGGTTCGCCTCCCGAAACCTTTCGGCGGATTTTTTGTTTCAAGAGGAGAATGAATATCCGGCGATGAAACTTACCCCTCAGGACCAGATCGTGCAACTCCTCTTACAGGCTTCAGAGGCAGAATCTCGAAAGCTTGATCTCATTGTCGCCGGCGGTGGCAGTGATGCCAATATTTTCAACCGCTATCATGGGCTTACTACAGTCATTGTCGGCACCGGCATGGAAAAGGTGCATACGACCGATGAACGTATACGTCTTGCGGATATGGTACGACAATCAAATCTTGTCTATTCTCTCCTTTCCTTTTAGGAAATTTCTGGTTTGCTTGAAGGTTTCCGGTGAACATCCCCCCAGTTTCCATCTTTTCCCTTCTAACCTCTTAAAATTTAAAGAAAAAAGGCCCAGTGTTTCACGTGAAACACTGGGCGTCTTCGGCAGGAAGTCTTATGGTACGAGAAGGTGATCTGCCCAAAAAACATCAAAAAGTGGTGAGATGGGACTCAAAAGTATAACAACGTAGAGCAATAACTATTATTTGTCGGTTGTTAGGTGGTTATTGAAAACGAAAAAAATAGCCATTGCAAGTCGCAAATAAAAATGATTGAAGTAATGTTACTATCAAATTTTGTCGGTTTCGCAAAAAGCTCGAAAAGGACGCGTTAGCCGTTTGTAACCATATGAAATCATTGAAGACGAGTTCTACGGTTTTGACTTTTTGCGAGGTCATCAATTTTCGGGGTGTGCTGGGTGTTTGAAACGGAACATGTCAGAGAGGTGATTTGTGATGGCTGAAGGAAAAATTGTTGCGCTGGCCAACCAGAAGGGTGGCGTTGGTAAAACCACAACCGCCATAAATCTTGCCGCCGCTGTTGCGCTGCTTGGAAAAAAGGTGCTTTTGGTCGACTCTGATCCACAGGGAAACGCATCCAGTGGGTTGGGGGTGAATGCCAAGGAAATGCAGTATCACCTCTATCACTGTTTTCTTGCTGAGGCTGATGTGACACAGGCCATTCAAGGGGCAGGGGAGGGCGTGGATAATCTCAGTATTCTTCCTACCCATATTGATCTGGTCGGAGTTGAGGTTGAGCTTGTCAATTCCGCCAAAAGGGAACGCTTTCTTTCTGAGATGCTGGCCCCCCTGGTCGGGTCCTATGACTATATATTTATTGATTGCCCTCCCTCGCTGGGGCTTTTGACAATTAATGCCCTTACAGCTGCCCGCTCTGTTGTGATTCCTCTGCAATGTGAATACTTTGCCCTTGAGGGGTTGAGTCAGCTTGTAAGGACGATTCGGCTTGTGAAAAATTCCTACAATAAAGGCTTATTTATTGAAGGTATTGTTTTGACCATGTTTGACAGGAGAAACAGGCTGACCTACACGGTTGCCAAGGATGTCAGAAGGCACTTCAAGGACAGGGTTTTTGAGACGGTGATACCGCGTAATGTTCGGCTGAGTGAGTGCCCGAGTCATGGAAAGCCGATTATGATGTATGACAAGAAGTCAGCCGGGGCATTGAGTTATATGAATCTGGGGAAAGAGTTTTTAAAAAGACAAAACAATGCATAAGGTGAAGATATGAGCAATCAAGGACCACTTGGAAAGGGGCTGAGCGCTCTGTTGCCAACATCAAAGACCGTAACTGACAGGGCGGTGGATGGATCTCAAGGGCCATATATGGTATGTCCGGTGAATGCCATCAGGCCGAATCCCTATCAGCCAAGAAAGAGGATTGGCGGCAACGACCTGAGTGAACTGGCCGAATCGATCAGAAAGAGGGGGGTGCTCCAGCCGCTCATGGTCAGGTCGGTCGGAGAAAATGCATACGAATTGATAGCCGGTGAAAGGCGTTGGCGGGCAGCGCAGCTGGCAGGCCTGAAAAAGGTGCCGGTCCTGCTCAGGGATGCCTCTGCAGTTGACAGACTGGAACTGGCCCTGATTGAAAATATCCAGCGACAGGACCTGAATCCGCTTGAGGAGGCAGAGTCGTATTATCGCCTTGTCAAGGAGTTCAGTCTGACTCAGGATGAGATAGCAAAAAGGGTCGGGAAGCAGCGGTCCACAGTGGCAAATATGCTCCGCATTGTGCAGCTGCCTGATTTTGCAAAGCAGGATGTAGCGGATGGGGTGCTGTCAACCGGCCATGCCAGGGCGCTCTTAAGCCTTGAAGACCATGGCTTGATGCGAACCATGCGCGATGAGATTGTTGCCGGGCAGCTCAACGTACGGCAGGCCGAAAATCTGGCCAGGAAATATAAGAAGAAAACGGTTCCTGCGAGAAGAAAAAAGACCGAACCTGCGCTTCCTGAGTCGTATTGCAAAACGGTTACGACCAATCTTTCCAGTTTGCTTGGCGCAAAAAGCCGTGTCGTTCAGAAAGGGAAGAGGGGCAGGGTTGAAATAGAATACGCATCCCCTGAAGACCTCGAACGGTTGCTTGGTCTGATCATTCGGCAAGGGTAATCCGGGCTCATGCGACAGTTTATTACACACGCAGAAATAATAAGGACAGAGCAGCTGGCTGACACCATATTCAGAACCACAATCCATGCCCCTGATATTGCCGGATCAGCCAAACCAGGCCAGTTTGTCATGGTCCGGGTCGGCGAGGGAATGGATCCGCTTTTACGGCGGCCGTTTTCCGTCCATCAGGCAACATCATCCGGCATGTTGCAGATTCTTTTCAAGGTAGTAGGGCAGGGGACGAAAACATTGTCCGAGCGTCGGGCAGGGGATGCGCTTGATGTCTTTGGCCCATTGGGGGCAGGATTTTCGCTTAGCATGGGAAAGGTCTGTCTGGTGGGCGGCGGTATGGGGATAGCGCCTCTGTTGTTTCTCGCAACAAAGATATGTGCCGAACACAAATCACCTGACATCATGATTCTGCTTGGGGCTCAGGACAAGCAGGAACTCACGGTAGCTGAAGACTTCAGGCGTCTGACTCCGAATGTTTATGAGGCGACCGACAACGGGTCTTGCGGGCATCATGGCCTTGTAACCGAATTGATGGAAGAGAAGCTTGACAACACCGTGGCATGGAGGGATTTCAGTTGCGGGCCATATCCGATGCTCAAAGCTGTCGCCGGGATCTGTGAACAGCGGGACTGGCAATGTCAGGTATCTTTGGAGACTGTAATGGCCTGCGGGATGGGGGCATGTCTCGGGTGTGCGATTCCTGCGAAGGAAGACCCAAAGACCTATCAGCATGTCTGTAAACATGGACCGGTATTTGATGCGATTGATGTCGCCTGGCGGTAAAAAAGACACCTTAT
>DAOVSZ010000262.1 GCA_030627725.1 Desulfobulbaceae bacterium | reverse complement strand
TTGACTGGTTTGGTCAGGTAGGCTGAAAAGCCGATTTCCCTGAAAATGGAGGCATCCCCGCGCTCACCCATGGAAGTCAGCATGATAAGCTTTGTGCTGCTAAGCGACTCATCGCTCCTTATTCTTTGGCCCAGGGTCCTGCCGTCCATTTCCGGCATCTGCATGGCAATGATCGCTACGGGGAAGGGCTCCCCTTGTTCAGCGGCGCTTTTAAGCTTTTCAAGAGCGCTGCTGCCGTCTTGGGCCTCATCAAAGCGGCAGTTCCAGACCAGAAGTTGCTCTTTGAGAACAAGGCGGTTGGTCGCGCTGTCGTCAACCACCAGAACGGGCTTGTCCTGCAGGTCCTTATCATAATCGTAAGCAAGACGCACATCTGCGGGCTGTTTTTTAAATACGGCCGTAAACCAAAACGTGGAGCCCTTATTCTCCCTGCCGGAAGTCGAAGGGCTTTCAGCCCCGATACGCCCGCCCATCATTTCACTGAGTTGCTTGCAGATCGACAGGCCCAGGCCCGTTCCGCCGAACTTGCGGGTTGTAGAGGTGTCGGCCTGTGTGAATTTCTCAAAAAGTGAGTTTAGCTTGTCTTGAGGGATGCCGATGCCCGTATCGCTGACGTCAAAGCGAAGTGTAACCAGCGTGTCGTCCTCCTCTGCCAGGCTCACATGCACGCGGATTTCACCCTCTTGAGTGAACTTAACAGCATTGCCGACAAGGTTGATAAGGACCTGGCGCAGCCTACCCGGGTCTCCCTGCAAAAGGGACGGCACCTCGTGGTCTACAAGGCAGGAGTACTCAAGTCCCTTTTCGTAGGCCCTGGGCACAACCACATCATTTATGTTTTCGCAGGTAATACGCAGGTTGAAATCAATTACCTCCAGATTGAGCTTACCGGCCTCTATCTTGGATATGTCCAGAATGTCGTTAATGATGTCAAGCAGAGAGTCGGCACTGTTCTTAATTGCATCAGCATAGCCCTGCTGCTGGGTGGTAAGCTCCGTGTCAAGCAGCATCTCTGTCATGCCCAGCACCCCGTTCATGGGGGTGCGGATTTCATGCGACATGTTGGCCAGAAACTCGCTTTTAGACTTATTTGCATTATCAGCCTGGGCCGCCATCTCTTTGGCAAGCGCGGTTTGGGCTTGCAGAGATTCGTTGAGTTGTTCGGCAGATTCTTTGGCCTGCTTCAAATCCGCTTCTGCTTTTTTACGTTCTTCGATTTCATGCAGAGATTGTCTTCTGAACCCGGTGATTTTTTTCAGCTGCAGGACCGGCTGGGTCATATCCGTGATGGAGATCAGGAGTAGCCGCTCGTCCGGCCGGCTGCCGGAGATGGAGATTACGGCTGTCTGCTGAAGACGCGGCTGTCCCTTGGATATCGTCGAGGTGACGAAATGCGGATGAAGCATGGGTGAAAAAATTGCCGGGGGGCCCCCTTTGACGACCATGTCGAGACGGATTTTAAAATGATTTTTTAAAAGATTTGGGAAATGTTCAAAAAGAGACTTGCCGCAGATAGTTTCCGAAGCAATTCCGGTCCATTCTACCAGGGTTTGATTCCAGTATTGGACAATGTAATCCGTATCCGAAACACAGATCCCGAAAGGAACGTGATCCAGCAGCCGAAAATCATTCATAATTGACTCCGTAGCCATCTGCCTATCTCTACTTCAGTAATGCATCGATTTTGTTGATAATAATTTCCATTTCCTCGATTTTAAAGATAATAAAGAGGAAGCCGCATATTTTCAGGTTGTCCAGGTTGAGATTGGCCTCTGCCAGCATGACGTATCCTGTGCCGTCTTCCTGTCCGTCCGGCAGATACAAATCGGCAATTGAATGAAGATCGCAATATTCCGGCAGGGAAAAATCGAGATTAGTGTTGAGCATGTTGCACAGTGTGCCGATTAAGCCGTTTATGATAATGTTTCCGATTTCCATCAGCGTGCCGGTGCGCAGCTCGTCCAGCCCACAGGGGTCTGCATCCTCACCGATTAGAGCCGACACAAGGCAGGAGGCTTCCTCGGGAGGAAAAATCAATGAGGCCGATCCTCTTATCTCACCGGTAAAACCCTGGGAGACCGCGGCCAAGGTATCGCTTTGTTCGTCGGGCAGTATGTTGTGAAGCTCTTTAATCGGGACCAGTGATATGTTCGGAACCTTCAGCACAATCCGGTCACAGATAATATCGCTCAGGGAACTGGCCGATCGTCCGACGCCGACATTTATGATTTCGGTCAGAGCATCAAGCTCAAAGGGTGTAAGTTCTCGCATGGTCGTTTAGTCCTTTTTATTGATCAGGGTATTGATTTTCTCGATAAGCTCCATGTAGTTAGGCGGTTTATTTATCAGCTCAGCCGCTCCCAGTGCCATGACTTTATCGCGGGAGGATTGTTGAATGTCGGATGACATGACCAGCACCGGGATGCTGTTGCCGTCTTGTTTTAATCTTTCCAGAAATTCGAACCCGTCCATGACCGGCATCAGCAGATCACTAAGGATGCAGTCTACCTGGCTGTCCTGCAGTTTTTCGAGACCTTCCTGACCGTTTTTTCCCTCAATAACATCAAAGCCGTCCTCTTTCAGCTTTGCTGTTATTTGCAGCCTGGCAAACATTGAATCGTCAACAACCAGAATTAAAGCCATACTCTGTTCCTCCTGCTCGTGTTTTTTAGAAATATTTATTCCCGGTATGTCCAGGTTTACTTATTTGTCAGTCGGCATGTTTCGGTAGCTGAAATTATTTTATCTTTTGTCAGGGAGCATGTCAACAACGCGATTTCCTCCGCTGTCACTGGCCTGGCGCAGCGCCTGCTTAAAACTTAAAGGTCTGAAGTTGCAGCTTCAGACCTTTAAGTTTTAAGATAGGAAGAAAAAGTAACTTCGGAAAGTGGAGTCAGGCGCAGGCTGGGAAAAGTTCTTCTAAGGAGAGGTGTCTGAACGGGGAAAAACGGGTAAGAAGATTCAATGATTACATCGTATTTGGGAAAAAAATTCATGAAGCAGGTGACAGAAAACTACTAAAATGCGAGAGAAAATGGAGGGCCCGGAACAGGCAAAACCACTCTGTTTTTATCTATCATTGCTAATCGTATTGTTGAACGAACGTTCCTGATTGCCAAGCATAGAAAGGACAAAAATAACCTGACGATGATTGTTTCCACATCAAACAAGGCTGTGGACAATGTGACAGAGCGTTTTTTGAAAGATGAGGAGTTTAAGTCGCTCAACCATTTTTATTTCATAGGAGGTAATCGTAATAAAATCACCGGGTCTTTATCGCGGAGTTGGAAAACGCCGAAGTTCTATTGAAATCATCGTTTCCAGAAATCGGAACCAGGGGTTTTCGTTCAGGCGCTAAATAGGGGACCCCCTCTGAACAGTTACTAATTTTATGCCGATAAAATGCTGATCCTGTTGCCGGATGCAAGCCCAAATTTCGTATCGGCCTGACAAATTTGTATTTATTTTTTTTTTTACATCTTTCATATGATAAAATTAAAAGCAGTTTACACTTTTCAGGATAATTTTTGGCTCAAACTACTTGCCCTGCTTTCATACTCGACACGGAACACGGGCCTGGAGATTTTTACAATGGCAAATGCATCTGACAAAGCTGCTTTACAGAAGAATCCATTTCTAAGTAAATGTTCTCCTTCGGAAATAGAGTCGCTGCTTCCATATCTCACAAGAGAACACTATTCATCCGGAGATTTTATTCTGCGCGAGGGAGAACCTTTGGATAGAATGTTTTTTGTTCTGCACGGCAAAATCTCCGACATAAAGACATTGCATATCGATCTTGGCATTGTCGACCTGGAGCCAAAGCAAAAGCCCCATACAACCCAAAGCTTCCATGCCGGACAGCATTGCTGTGAGCAGGCCCTTGCCTATGAGGCGCCCATGGCCTCGGATCTTATGGCAGGGGATGATTCAGAACTTTTCAGTCTTTCACGGTACTCTTTTGCCATGATGAATAAAAAAGAAAACAGCCTGACCTGCAAACTGCTGATGGCCACGGCAGGACACCTGGCCGAGCGCGCCTGCAGGCACGAAAAATCTGCCGTCATAAAGGCTGAGAATCAGGCGCTGATCGAACAAATGCGGATGGAGAAAAAAAAGATTACGGCCATGCATCGAATTGCATGCAGCACGGCGAAAAGCTCGGTCAAAAACACACTGGAAACCATTTTAGACGCCTGCATGGACTGCCTTTCTGTGGAAAAGGGATCAGTGATGATCCATGACCGGGGCCGTCTCCGGGTAGAGGCCGCCTTTGGCCCTGACCAGGACGAAATAATCGGCAAAGTTCGGGAGATTAACAAGACCAGCATATCAGGGCGTTGTTTTATCCGCCAAAAACCGATCCTGATCAAGGATATCGAAAAATACCAGGGTATTAAGCGCGCAGGCAACGGGAAAAAATACCAAAACAACTCCTTGCTCAGCATACCCCTTGTCAGCCTGCAGGGTGAATCAATCGGTGTGCTGAATGTCAGCAAGACCTCTGAAGAACTGTTTTCTGAAAATGACCGCGACATTCTGGCTGACCTGGC
>DAOVSZ010000174.1 GCA_030627725.1 Desulfobulbaceae bacterium | reverse complement strand
TGTATGAACAGACAAATGTGATCGGGACCCGCAACCTCCTGGAGCTTGCGAAATTGTTAAAACCCGAACGTGTTCTGTTTGCCAGTTCCCTGGCTGCCTGTAAGTTTCCCTCTCCCGGTCAGTCTGTGAATGAACTCACTCCGCCTGACGCGGACTTCCCCTATGCCCGCAGCAAACGGCTGGGAGAAGAGATGATGCGTGAATATTCCAAGTGGTTCCCCTGCACCGTCATACGCATGGCCGCATTATTCAGCGACTGGTGTGAGTATCCTCCGCTTTATGTCTTTTTGTCAACCTGGCTGTCGGGGAAATGGAATTCCAGAATCCTGGGAGGGCGGGGCGAGTCAGCGGTTCCCCATATTCATATCCAGGACCTTATAAAGATGTTTTTGAGGGTGATCGAAAAGAGCCGGTCACTTCCCCGGTTCTGTACGTATATAGCCAGTCCCAATGCTTCCACATCTCAACTGGAACTGTTTAAGAAAGCCACGGCCTACTATTTCGGCCGCAGGGTCAAGCCGATTTTCGTTGCAAAGATTCTGGTGGCTCCCGGGCTGGCCATTCGGCAGTTGCTCTGCACACTGTTCAAGCGCAGCTTGTTTGAGCGGTTGTGGATGGTCCACTATCTGGACAGGAAATTGAATATTGATGCCAGCAGGACTTATAATGAACTTGCCTGGCAACCGACCCCCAGATATGAAATCATGCGGCGTATTCTGTTCCTGCTCGAGAATATGAAACATCATCCGGAGAGATGGCATATACTGAATCAACACGCTTTGAAACGCGGCGAACAGCGTATCAATCTCTTGATTTATGAGGTGATGAACGAATCCCGTGATGATCTCGTTGAGAAGATATTCCGCTATGTGACCGCGCCGGAGCATCGAGACAGTTTTCGAAAGTATGCCGGCAAGGATGCAAACCTGCTCAGGTGGCATATTGTCCTGACCTACAAGTTGATAACCACCGTTGTCAGGACCAGGGACAGCCCATTGATGCGGAGTTATGCGGAATTGATCGCATTTCGGCGTTTTTTCGAGGGATTTGATTTTGATGAAGTCTGTGACCTTCTTTTTGCAACCGGGAATATTATAGCGGATGCGTTAAAAGACAGGCCTGAACTTAAGACTTCAGTAATGGGCCAGGGGATTTATGACCATGTAAACTGGAGTATTCAGCTTGCCGTGGATGAAATCGAAGATTCATATGAACTCCTGTCGGGGCAGTCGCCGGGTTTTCTGCGAAACATCGAAAAGACGCCTATACTGACAGGCAGCAGGGATATCAATACAATCATGCATCAGCTTGAGACAATAAGTGAGGATATGGCTGAGAATGGAATTTTTCCGGAAAGTGCCGGCGCCAAGGAGGGACTCACCGAAAAGGGAGACGAAGTTCCGTTTTTATCGCCAGGTGATTTTTGATTTTCTGGCACATTTTGTGCCGTGCTCCTAGTGTATGGAGCATGCCTAACCGATGGAATCCTTTTATGCATACTCAATAAATAATGACCCCTTAACCAAATTATTGCATGCTTTCAATTTCAGTTCTTTTATCACGTTGAAGTGCTTTATTCAGGGTGATCGGGCTCACTAAAACAACTTAAGAAAGTTCCAGCATCTTATGCAGCATCACTCTTCTTGCCGGCCAGGGGACGGTGTCCAGGGGGACGGGAGCAGATGATGATCCTTTGTCCCTTATCCTGTACAGCCAATATCCGTTGATGACCTTGATGACAGGGCTGATTTCTCCCTTTTTCATTCTCGCCAGGATTCTGTCGGTTGCATCGTCACCGAGATATCTCCTGCCGATCGGGCCGCCCTGAGATCGGGTGCCGCCCTGGGAATGTTTTCGTGCTACCCTTGCAAAGCTTTTTCCTTTCAGAATCTCCGTCCGGGCCTCGTTTATCTCCTGTCTCTGTTTGGTTCGTTTCTCTTCACTGTCAAGGGGATGGATATACCGGAAAATCCCGTCCAGTTCGACCCAGTCAGGAATTGTGTGGTTCCCTTGTTCAAGCGTTTTTATACGCGCAAGAAGGAGGGGAAGGGCTGTGTTGAATTCCTCCCATCGTTTCTTTATAATTTTGTTGAATGTTTGCACGGAAGGGATTCTGCCGCCCAAGGCCTTATATACAATGAGGCCAAGGTTTTTCCCATCCGAAGTAAGGGCGCTGCCTGAGAGTGATAACCGCCTGTGAGGTCGTAAAAATGTTGATGATTTATCGTCAAAATCTTCCGCGTCGTCAGGAACGGGGAGGGGGTATTTCATTGCCGCAAGATACGGGCCTGTTCTTCCTTTTTTTCTCATCAGATGTCCAAGACTGAACAGGCTGAAGGTGTTGTAGCCGGCAATACGCGCCGAATCAGCCTCTTGGGATATCTCCCAGGGGTCCTTGATATAGGCGCCAAGACCGGCCCAGAGATTAAGGTTGAGGCCGTTTGTGTCCCTGAAGGCGATCACATCCTGCAACTGGGCGGTCACTCGTCCCTGGCTGCCGAAATAGGCCATGGGGTAGAGGGTGTCAACAAGACCCTTTCTGGCCCATGTCTGCCAGTCCTGACCCTTTTCAAAAAAAGCAGCCCCGGCATCAGGAAAGATTGCAGCAGAAAATTCGAGATCTCTGCCGGTTCCCTCAAGGGCACGCTTGAGAGCTTTGACCATGGCTGTTATCTGTGCTGCACGTAGGTCCGCCCAGAAAAGGGCCGCAGTCGTCATGATCCGATCGGAAAGCGGCATTGACCCGTTGAGCCAGGTTTCAAGGTCAGGGATGTCCGTTGGAATCCATTTGGGATCAAAACCCCATTTATGTGTAAAAAGCGTTGCCGTTTTGCTGTTGTGGCCATACGGAATGCCAGGGTAGCGGACAAAGTCGAGATGAATGCCGTTTACCGGGTATCTGCGGACCAGTTCGCGCACAACATCAACCATGAGTGTGCGGTATTTTTCTGACGAGGGATCGGCATATGTGCCTTCAATCCAGCCGAGGTTCCTTTCCAGTTCGGTGTATTCGGACACAGGTCTGCCGTCGGCATCATGAATGATCCAGTCTTTGTCAGGATGTCCCGGGTGATTTTTGTCCTCGGGAGGGGTGTCGCCGGTCCAGAGATAATAGACGTTGAGCCAGGCAGTAACAGGGATGGGGGCGCATGATGAAAGGGTCTCTGAAAGGGGATCAAAGTCAGGAGATGTTTCCTGGAGATATTCGGACCTGGGAGCTATGCTGCTCGTATAAAACGCATCAGCACGTCCCCTCACCTGCACCAGCAGGGAATCAAAACCGGCGCTTTTTGCCTCTTGGCAATGATCTGTGATTTTTTCCCGGGTGCTGATGTCGAAACGGGTCAGCCAGGCTGTTGTACCTGTTTTGGCATATGCTTCAGAACCTGATGAGAGAAGAAGGCAGAGAAGTATTGCATTGAAAAAGAAGAGGGAACAATGTATTTTCATAAGTTTTGTAAGGTGGTAATAGATGTGTAGCGGCTGCTCAGGCATTTAGTGCAGAGGCAGAAGTTAGAAGGCACAAAGGCCGAAGTTATACAATAATCCCAGAATCTCAAAGATAATAGTCATGACAAACAATCAGAAAAAACAGTTTCCAGAGGGTATGACGCCTCTGGGAAAATCAAAATTTACATTTTCTTGTCATCCGGACATATCCTGCTTTACGCATTGCTGCAGGAAGCTCGATCTCTTTTTGTATCCATACGATATTTTGAAACTGAAAAAAAGGCTCGGCATCACCTCGGATGTCTTCCTGGAGCGGCATGCCGGAGTTGTCAAGGGGCTCAATCCTCATTTCCCGTCCGTTATGCTGCAGATGGCGGCAAACGAGGAGCGGACATGCCCCTTTCTCGATGCGAACGGCTGCACGGTCTATGAGGACCGTCCGTCATCCTGCCGCATGTATCCGCTTGAAAGGGCGGTTGATCGAACCAGCGCCGGGAATCGTCCGGAGGAGTTTTATTTCCTGACCAGCCATCCCTACTGCAAGGGCCACGAAGAAGACAAGGAATGGACCGTCAAGGAATGGGTCCGCGACCAGAATCTTCTGTATTACAACGCCATGGACGACCTCTGGACAGAGATGGATACGATTTTTTCAAAAAATCCCTGGCAGGGGGAAGGCCATGCCGGGCCGATGCAGCGTCTTGCCTTCATGGCCTGCTACAATATCGACGGTTTCCGCGAGTATGTCAACACGCACGACCTGCTCAGCCGGTTCAGGCTGGACAAAGCGAGAAAACGGGACATCAAGACGGATGACGAGGCCTTGCTGAAGTTCGGCTATGACTGGCTCAAACTCGTCCTGACCGGAAATCCGACCCTGCAGGCTAAATAATGACTTCGAACTGAAGTTCTCATGGTTTACGGTTGCCGGTTTACAGTTGACAGTATTCTGGAGAAGCATTTTTTTGTCGTAACCCGTAACCCGTAACCCGTAACCAGTAACCAGTAACCCGTAACCCGTAACCAGTAACCCGTAACCCGTAAACCGGCCACAGGCCTCTTATCTCTTTTCCCACCTTTTCCCTTTCCGCTGTTCCACCTCAGGCAGTTTTTTTACATACTGAATTGCAGCATAGCCAAGGGCCTCTTCCGCTCCTTCTGTGAATTCACGGCAGGGGAGGACTGTGAAGTCCTTCGGTGTCTGGATGTCCACCTCGCCGCGGTCTGAAAAATGAAGTGTAAGGGAGACGGGGCAGGGGCCGTGGTGCTTGTGGACAAGTCTTTTTAACGCCTCAAGCTTTGTTCTGCTGACCTTTTCCGAAAGCAGGATGATTTTGGTGTCTGAGGTGTATTTTGCGCGGGCGTCGGCAAGGAGGTCGATTGCATCAGCGATGATTTTCTGTCCGCGTTCATCCCGTTTTGCCGTTCCCTGGATAATGATCGGGTCATCGTTGGTCAAGAGATGTGAAGATTTTGCGAAAACCTCAGGAAAGACAACAACCTCGATGGCTCCGGAGGTGTCTTCAAGGGTGACAAAACCCATCCGGTCTCCTTTTTTGCTCTTATGGTCCTTGAGGTTCCTGACCAGGCCGCCCACCCTCACAGCAGACCCGTCAGACCGATCTGCAATCGTGATTGAATCAGTATCAGCAACAGAGCGTATCTCCTTTCTGAAAGTATCAAGCGGGTGGCCTGTGATGTAAAAACCGACTGTTTCTTTTTCAAAGTTGAGCTTTTTCTTGTCAGGCCATTCCGGGATGTCAGGGAGTTCTAAGGCTGCCGCTTTGGCCATTTTGTCCTCAGGAAGGACGGAAAATAACGAAATCTGACCGCTCATCTTGTCACGCTGGGCAGCCTGTGCCTCTTCAAGGGCCTGGTCCATGATCGCAAAGAGCTGTGAGCGTTTTGCCTTCAGCGAATCAAAGGCGCCTGCCTTGATCAGGCTCTCAATCACCCGCCGGTTCACCCGCCTGGAATCGACCCGGTTGCAGAAATCTTCTAAAGAGAGAAAGGGGCCGTCCTTTGTCCGTTCTTCCAAAACGGAATCAAGGGCGGCGCCGCCCACGTTTTTGACTGCGGCAAGCCCGAAACGGATCCGTTCGTTGACAACGGAAAAATCCTGGTCACTCTCGTTGATGTCAGGCGGAAGCACTTCAATCTCTTTGTCCTTGCACTCGTTGATATAGAGAACAACCTTGTCGGTGTTTGTCATGTCGCAGGACAGAAGCGCCGCCATGAACTGGGCCGGGTAGTGCGACTTGAGATAGGCGGTCTGATACGCGATCAGGGCATAGGCCGCGCTGTGGGACTTGTTGAACCCGTACCCGGCGAATTTTGCCATCAGATCAAAGATGTATTCGGCCTTGTCCAGCGGAATTTTGTTTTTCTCCGCGCCCTTCATGAACTTGCCTTTTTCCGCCTCCATGACCTCCGGGATCTTCTTGCCCATGGCGCGTCTCAGCATATCGGCGTCACCCAATGAATAGCTTGCCAGGACATTGGCGATCTTCATGACCTGTTCCTGGTAAACAATCACCCCATAGGTTTCTTTTAAAATCGGCTCGAGCTGGGGCAGGGGATAGGACGGTTTTTTCCTGCCGTGCTTTGTGTCGACAAAATCATCCACCATGCCGCTTTCAAGCGGGCCGGGCCGATACAGGGCCACCAAGGCGATAAGGTCGGTAAACAT
>DAOVSZ010000044.1 GCA_030627725.1 Desulfobulbaceae bacterium | reverse complement strand
ACTTTGCGCAGAGATTATTGGATTCGGTCCAGGAGTCAGTAGAAAGGATCTCTAACGAGGGATACCAGCCGATAATTATTTGTGCTTCAACGATCAGAAGACATCTGCGGCAGTTTCTGGCACGATTTCTGCCGCAGGTCGTCATCCTTTCGCACAACGAGTTGACCAGTCATATAAAAATAGAGTCATTGGGAACTATTGAAATTGTTCAAAAGGAATGATTGATGAGAATTAAGCGATTCGAAGCTCCGGATACAAAGTCAGCCTTGGAAATGGTCAAGGCGGAAATGGGTGACAACGCGGTCATCCTGGCCAACAAGACGATTACAGTCGGTCGGGGAGGAGGCGGGGTTAAAAGGTACGGCAAGAAGTATGTTGAGATTGTCGCTGCCATGGATTATGACCTGGATGAATTGACCGCATCTCTGCCGGATGACTCTGCCTCAGCGGATGGCCCAGGGGAGTCAGTTGCCGGGAAGGGGTATGGCTATCATACTCTGCGCCGGCAGCCGGAAAAAATTACTGCCTCTGCTTCTCAACCTGTCTCTTCTCACAAGCCGGCGTCATCTGTGCGGACATCTTTTGGTTCTCAAACAGCTTCCGGCGCGGTGCGCAGCAGGAGCTTTTCTCCTGAGACTATTTCTATCACGGCGCCGGCGGATGATACTGTTGCCGGGGAAATCAGTTTTGAGGCGCATGACTTGAGAAAACGTTTTTCCGGGATGCTGAAGAACAGGAGCGCTGCTGTTGGTTCAGGCGCTCCGGCTGCTTTCAAGGCCCCTCTGCGGATGCCGCCTCCTGCCGGGAAAAGAAGGCCGAAGGCTGAGCATGTGGCGGAGTGGCGTGACCGGTTGATCGACCAGGTCCAGTTCAAAACGCTTGCCGTCCCTTGTGATTCCGGAACGCCAATGGTTCTGGCCCTTGTCGGGGCGACAGGTGTCGGTAAGACCACGACCGCGGCCAAGCTGGCAGCCTGGTACTCTCTCAGGGAGGGACGCCGGGTGGCTTTGCTGTCAATGGATTGTTACAGGATCGGGGCGACCGATCAACTGCGGACCTATGCCCGTATAATGGGCATCCCTTGTGAGGTTGTGCTGAGAAAGAGGGACCTCGGGCAGGCGATTGCACGTCATGCGGACAAAGACCTGATCCTTATTGATACTGCCGGCAAGAGTCCTTATGACGAGGGACATGTTGCCGAACTGGGAGACTGGTTTGCTCCCTATGATTTTATTGAACCGTATCTGACCGTGAGCGCTACGACCAAAAAAGAAGATCTGACAAAAGTGATTGAGGCATATCAGTCTCTTGCCGTCAGGGGGCTTATTCTGACCAAACTGGATGAGACCAGGGCCTATGCCACCCTCTGCCAGCAGGTCGTCTCCTCTTCGATTCCGGTTGCCTGTCTCTGTACCGGGCAGCGTGTGCCGGAAGATTTCTTAATGGCCTCAAAGAATTTTCTTGAGAATCTCTTCAAGAGAGGGTGGGAGTCTATACGGGAAGATCTTGAGGTTGCAGCCGAGCAGATGCAGTGTGCATGAAAAATTAATAGTGAAAAGTGAAAAGTGAAAAAGTAAAATACTTACAAGATATTCATGTCACTTGTCACTTGTCACTTGTCACTTTTAACTTCCGGCTTGGCCGGAATCAGATAGGATATGACAATGAATCAGGCTGAAACCTTGGAAAAGATGATGGCCCGTACCCCTTCCGCTGCTGCCCAGGGACTTGCCGTCTATGATTCTCTTGGAACGAACATGTCCCAGCCGCGGGTGATCTGTGTGACAAGCGGCAAGGGAGGTGTCGGCAAGACAAATGTGACATCGAACCTGGCCTATTCCCTGGTAAAGAGCGGGAAAAAGGTGCTTATCCTTGATGCGGATCTCAATCTGGCAAATGTCGATGTTCTGCTCGGCTTGACGCCGAAATTTAACCTCCAGCATGTTTTTTCAGGTGAAAAGACCTTGCCTGAAATATTGGTAAAAGGCCCTGGCGGGCTCAGGATTCTTCCCGGCAGTTCCGGTATTCTGGAGCTTGCTGACCTGACGGAAAGCCAGAAACTTTACTTTCTTTCCGAGATGGAGTCGCTGGGCCGGAAAATTGATATTCTTCTCATCGATACTGCTGCCGGCATAAATAACAATGTGGTATACTTTAATCTGGCCTCTCAGGAGCGTATTGTCCTGTTGACGCCGGAACCGACATCGTTGACAGACGCATATGCTTTGATAAAGGTCCTTTCCGGTCAATACGGAGTGAAAAGGTTCCGGGTCCTTGTGAATCTGGCCTATTCCGAGAAGGAGGCTTTGTCCGTGTTCAAGAAGTTGAGTGTTGTTGCGGACCGTTTTTTGAGTACACTTTCTTTGGATTTTCTCGGGTATATTCCGTATGACGATAAATTGCCGAAAGCGGTCCGGGGGCAGCGTCTGGTTGCTGATCTATACCCGGATTCAAAGTCAAGTCAGATGTTCGTAAAGCTTGCGAAGCGGTTGCTCAGAGAGGAGCCGGAGGTGCAGACCGATGGGAATATAAAGTTTTTCTGGCAGGAGTTGATGCATTTTGATCGCCAGTGATATTACAGATGAAAAAGGCGGTCGCGAACGTCCTGTGTTTTTTTGCGAGAAAAAGTTTTTTGTGGCATAATATTAAAACAAAACTATTGTATATATGTAACAGTTCACCAGGGGCTATTAACCTAGGTAAAACTCTTACGTATATATTTGGAGTCAAATGTGGCAGGCATGTTTATGGCAAAACAGAGCTCATCAAAATTCAAGGATTATACACAGACCTATTTTAACTATCAGGGTCCGATCGATGCTGAAAAGCGTAACGAATTGATCCTCAGTTATACGCCGCTGATCAAATATATTGCTATGCGGCTTGCCGCCCGGCTCCCCTCTCATGTGGCAGTTGATGATCTTATCAGCTGCGGCATCATCGGGTTGATAGATGCCATAGATAAATTCGATCTTTCCAAAAATGTTCAGTTTAAGACCTATGCGGAGTTTCGTGTTAAAGGCGCAATGCTTGATGAGCTTCGCTCGCTCGACTGGGTTCCCAGGTCAATCAGAAGAAAGGTCACGGACCTGCAGAAAAATTACGCTGATCTTGAGAAAAAATTCGGCAGACCGGCAACTGATGAAGAGGTGGCCGAGGTCATGAATTTGAGCCTGGACAGTTTTTATAAGCTCCTTGATGAGACCAAGGCCGTGACGTTCATGGATATCGAATTGCTTCGACAGAAAACATCGCATATGGGCGGATCAAATATCAGTGACGCTTTTTCGTTGAGTGATGAGGACCCGTTTGCAGCCATTAGTATCTCGCAGATTCGTGATCTTGTGGCAGAGGCTATCGGACAGTTGCCGGAAAAGGAAAAGCTGACGGTTTCACTCTATTATTTCGAAGAGTTGACCATGAGGGAAATCGGACTTGTCTTAGGCTATACAGAGTCCCGGATTTCGCAGATGCACAGCAAGGCGATGCTCCGCCTTCGTTCAAAGCTGCAGAAATCTTTGTCATAATAGACAGTTAAAGAACCGCTCTTCTTTATGGGCCGTTGTCGCCTCTCTTTGTGGACTTACGATCGTTGCCGGGAAATCCCGTCCGGGTTGTCCTCCTAGAATTACACAATATGTAACTACTCAGCAGTTACAGCCTGGAGTCTTTTGTAACTTTGAGTTCATACCTAAGTAGTTATCAAAATATAATCCATTTCACGATACACATTTTCTAATAAATAAAATCATTGTTTACATTATTTGATTTTCTTATAAAATAGAAAGTAATTCAGTTTTAAATTTACTTTTCCCTTCCGAATTTATAGGATAGGAAAATAAGCTAAGCAATGTATTAATGTATTGTTATATCTCTGGGGGATGATATGCCTGCGGATCCAAATATGAAAGTCCTTGTAGTAGATGATTTTGCCACCATGCGTCGTATTGTGAAAAACATTCTCACACAGTTGGGATATAAAAGCATTGTCGAGGCTGATGATGGGACAACCGCTCTTGACATCCTGAAGCAGGAAAAAGTTGATTTGATCATTTCAGATTGGAACATGCCGAAAATGACGGGACTGGAACTGCTTAAGGCCGTCAGGGCCGACGCAAGCATGGCGACTGTCCCTTTCATAATGGTTACTGCCGAGGCGCAGCAGG
Source organism: Desulfobulbaceae bacterium (assembly GCA_030627725.1). GTDB lineage: Bacteria > Desulfobacterota > Desulfobulbia > Desulfobulbales > DAOVSZ01 > DAOVSZ01. The sequence goes on along the minus strand of DAOVSZ010000044.1, from coordinate 8,020 downwards.
ATAATATTATCCTGGCTGTCAAGGCCAAGGTCAGTCAATATATTGTAAAGCCGTTTACTGCTGAAACACTTGGAGAAAAAATAGACAAGGTCCTTGCTTGATAGGCTAACTGCCGATGGCTGAAAGTCCCCCTCAAGACGATGAATTAAAAGAAAATTCCAGTCCTGGCCAGGAAGAAGATTTCGGCGATGATTGGGAATCGGCGTTCCAGGCAGAAGACTATATGTTTTCGCCTGAGAAAGAAGGGTCTGAGGAATTCTTTCTCGGTGAAGAAGATTTTGGGGGTGATGCGGACGGAGGCGCTGAAGCTGAGGCGGATATCTCCTCAGGCGGCGGCCCCGGAGCGCGACCCGCCTCATCGGAAAAAGCAGGAGTCTTCTCTCCCTTCCTTCTCCTTGCCAAGTTCACTTCCCTTTTTCAAGCGATCGCTGCCCTACCTCTCTTTTCTAAAATTTCAAACCTGATACCCGAACCTGTTGTGCAGCGGTTTCGGAACTTGCAGACCTATCGGAACTTGCAGACCTATCAGAAGGCGCTGGTTATCTGCCTGCCCCTTTTGCTTTGTTTTGCTGTTGTCTTCTTTGTCTCCTCACCAGAAGAAGTTGTTGTGACCGAACAGCAGGTTGCTGAAGGAGAGAAGCTGCCGTCTTCATCTGAAGAAGCCGCCCCGGAAATGGCTGAAGCGCCGGCATCGGAGCCGAAGATGATAAAATGGCCGTTTGCCTCCTTTTTGATCATTGTGCCTCCTGAGCAGAAAGACACGCAGCCTTCATTTGTTGTCGTAGATCTGACCCTTACTCTGTTGGGAAACGAAGAGGACCTGCCGCAGGAAAAGAAGGTATTTGTCCGAGATATCATCTATCAGTTCTTCAAAAACCGTCCCTTCAGCGAACTGCATCGATTTTCTCTTGCCAGAGGAGACATGAAAAGGCAGCTGATGGCCTGGATGAAAAAGCAATGGCCTGAAGCGCCGGTGGAGTCTATCCTGATCGACCGCTATAAGGTCATTTAGTGTCTGTCCAGAAATGAAGATTGTCTTTGAAGATCAAGGACTGCGAAAAAAATAAGCGCAGGCATATGTTTGATATTTCGAGCATTATTTTTTGAGCAAGACGCAGAGATTCGACGAAAAGACCATTTATGGACAGGCACTATTTAGCCACCAAGTAACTCCTCAGGTGTGGCTGCAGAATTAGTCTAAACGCCACTAATCACATGTGCCGGCAGGTACTTCCGATTTTATTGTCCTCCCTGTAGTCAATTTGTTGCAAAAATGTAATAAGTTGGCTGTCTCGAACCTCTCCAATGTTCAATCATGAAATTTTTTATGAGATTTTGTACGATTATTGTAAATGTGAAGCATGTAAAATGCAAAATATTGCAATTTTGTGAGAAAAAAGATCTTTTTTTACAAAAATGAAAGAAGTTTGCGTTTTGCCGGATGAGCGGTTTCCCTTGATTGTTCTTTGATATCAGCTTGTTAATAGCTTTTGCTCTCCATTGGCATACAGCTTGCTATGTTAGCAGGGAATGTGTACTCATTTGTCGTAAGCTGGGTACTTCTTAAGGGTATGAACGCTGTGATGGGATTACGTCTGGCTGATGATGCTGAGGTTGGCGGCCTGGATGTGAGTGAGCATAGTGAGACAGCGTATAATGAATGTCTGTCCGGAAACTTCATTTTCCGACCGACAGGGTTTGGGGGTCAGGGGTCAGGGGCTAGCAAAAACATTAAGGTATCAAATGGTTAACCTGACCCTTAATTCCAAGACCTTGGGTTTTCCATCTGGAAAGCAGCACTTTCCAGATGGACACTAGTGTATTACAAAAAGGTAAAATCTATGAGAAAGATTGAAGCGATCATCAAACCGTTCAAGCTTGATGATGTCAAAGAGGCCTTGAATGAGATCGGAATCAAGGGCATGACTGTTTCCGAGGTAAAGGGCTATGGCCGGCAGAAGGGGCATAAAGAGATCTACCGCGGGGCGGAATATGTGGTGGATTTCATCCCCAAGGTAAAGCTTGAAATCATTGTCGAGGAAGCGATTGTTGACAAGGTGGTTGAGCAGATCAGGAATGCCGCCAATACCAACAAGATCGGTGATGGGAAGATCTTTGTGCTGCCGGTTGAAGAGGTGGTCCGGGTCCGGACCGGTGAGAAGGGGAAAGAGGCCATCTAGTAATGACCGGCAAACTGAAAGCCAGGCGGGAATCGCTCGATGCTCTCTGGAAACAGGGAAAGAGCGGTCGGAGTCTGCTGCTGGAACATACGCAGCTGATTGACGAATGTCTTGTTGCATGTTTTACAGGCTCTCCTCATGCGAGAAACATGTCGCTGATAGCGCTTGGCGGCTACGGCAGAAAGGAGCTGTTTCCCTTTTCCGATATCGATCTTCTCCTGCTGTACGATACAGATGAGCAAGAGAGCCTTGACAGGGTGGCTGAGGCGATTTTTTATCCGCTCTGGGATGCCGGGCTTGAGGTCGGGCATAGTGTGCGAACTCTGTCGGCCTGTTTGAAAGATGCCGAAGAAGATTTTTTCTTCCAGGTGGCACTGCTTGATGCCAGATTGCTTGCCGGGTCTGAAGAATTTTTTAAAACACTTATGAAGGCCTATGGGTCGAAGTTTGTTGAGGGGAATCGGAATTTTTTTTTAAAGAATATGGAAGAGCATCGCTCAATTCGGCTCAGTCGCTTTGGAATGCACAGTTATATGCTCGAACCCCATATCAAGGAAAGCCGCGGCGGCCTGCGTGATATTCAGGCGATGCTCTGGACCGCCAATGTTTTTTTCGGCTTAAAAGACCTCGCCGGCATGCACGAGGCCGGGTTGTTGAACAGCGCTGAACACGAAAAATTTGAAGGCGCCTGGGACCATCTGGTCCGTATACGAAACCGTCTTCATTACATAAGCGGCCGTAAGAACGACCAGCTTTTTTTTGATCACCAGGAGGCGATGGCCAGCGCTTTGGGCTATCGCAACGGGGGTGACATGCTTGGGGTTGAGCGCTTCATGCGGGATGTCCATGAATCCATGCAGCATGTGGCAGTAACAACAGATCAGTTTTTTGAGCATGTTGATGATGTGATTGCGAAACCTCGTTATGCCGGTGAGTCACGTTTTTGTCAGACATTGGAGGCAGGGATCGAGGTCCGTGCCGGAAGGGTGTATCTTCAGGACCTGCGTCTGCTTCTGCAAAAGCCCTATTTGCTGATGCGGATCTTTGAGCACGCAGCAAAGCTCTCCCTTTCCGTCCATCACCGTACGAGCAGATTTATCAGGGAAAATCTTCAACTGGTTGATGAAAAGTTACAAAAGTCCAGAAGGATGGCAAAATCCTTTCTTGAGATCCTGATGCACGCGAAGCCGGAAACAAAAGTGCTTGAGGCCATGCTTGAATCAGGGCTCCTTTCCGCCTATATTCCGGAGTTTGCCGGTCTGGAGTCGCTGACCCTGCATGATGTCTATCATATCTATACGGTCGACCGGCATGTTCTGCAGACAGTGTATGAGATCCAGGCGTTGACGGACCGGGAGAAGACCGTTTATGAGGCGATAGAGAAGCGGCCATTGCTGTATCTAGCAGCATTACTGCATGACATCGGCAAGGGGTATGGCAAGGCCCATTCAGAGCGTGGCGCTGAACGTGCGAAAGAGATCGGAGCGCGGCTCGGCTTGGATGCGTCAGACCAGGAACTGCTCTCGTTTCTCATCTTGCACCATCTTTTTCTGATTGATACGGCGCTTCGCCGTGATCTCGAAGATGAAGAACTTATCCTTCGCTGCGCCGGTAAAATCAACACCCCGGAACGCTTGAACATGCTCTATCTCCTCTCTATTGCCGATGCACGTTCAACCGGTCCTTCGGCATGGAACGAGTGGAAGGCGGCCCTTTTGCTTGAACTTTTTTTGCGTATCAGTCTTCTGCTTGAGCGTTCGGACCTCGATGATTCCGCTCCGGACCAGTCGCAGGCGATTGTCTGGATGCAGGACCAGGTGAAAAGGCTGCAAGGGACGAATCCATTGGTCGATGTCAAGGAACTGCCGTCTGATTATCTCTTGAGTTTTACTCCGGAAGACGTGTTGCATCACATTCAGCTCAGAGGGCGTCTTGCCGGACAGACGGTTATTCTTAAGGCGGAAAAACGAACAGGGCACTGGCCGATTACCCTTGTGACAAAGGACCGTCCCGGTCTTCTGGCAAAGATTTGCGGCGTGCTCGCATTACATAATCTGCGGGTATTGGCTGCCCGGATATTTACCTGGGATGACGGGACGGTCGTGGATGCCCTGGATGTGTATACTGCGATTGAAAGCACCTATGAGGACCAGGACTGGCATGCGCTGGAAGAGGATTTATATCTGGCAATAAACAGCCGTCTCGGCCTTGAGTATAGATTGAGCGGAAAGCCGGCCTATTCCGGCATGACATCGGCTACAGGGACGCAGAGGCTGGAAGCTGCGGTGCGCATTGATAACAGCGCATCTGAGAGATTTACTGTTGTTGAAATATTTGCAGAAGACCGGCCCGGTCTGCTGTATGATATTGCTAAAACCATTTCTGATTTTAATTTATATATCTTCCGGGCCAGGATCGGGACAAAAGCTGATCAGGTCGTCGATGTTTTTTATGTCCGGGACCAGGATGGACGCAAGCTTGTTGATGAAAGTTTTCTTGAAGAGTTGCGCAAGAGCCTTCTGCATGCAGCGACTCATGTGAGTGCTCGGATATAAGATTTTTTCGATTTCGGGAGAAATCACGGGTATGAATCCCGGGGCAGATAAGCACCCAAAACAACTGGGCATAAACTCCGACTTCGAGCCCCGGACAAAAAATTCCGCAGCAAGCTGCGGGGTATTATACCCTCCGCTTTCAGCGGGATTGTTCGACTAAGCGTTTCAAAAACGAAACGCTTAGTCTCACGAATAAAGAGAAGAAATTTTTTTAACGGTATTATATGATATACACTACCAATTAAGGAGGAAGTACAGATGACAAAGAACCAGATTTTAAAGATTGTTGAAAAAGAAAATATTCATTTTTTTCGCCTGCAGTTTGTTGACGTGAGCGGGTTTATGAAAAACATCGCCATCCCGCGAAGCCAGATTAAAAAGGCGCTCGATGGTAAGATGATGTTCGACGGCTCGTCCATTGACGGCTTTGCCAGGATCCAGGAGTCCGACATGTACTTGAATCCGGACTATGATACCTTTACCATCCTGCCATGGCGGAATAAGGAAGGTGTTGCCGCCGCCAGGATCATCTGTGACGTACACAAGTCGGACGGCACACCCTTTGAGGGATGTCCCCGTGTGAACCTGAAAAGGGTCCTGGCAGAGGCCAAGAAGATGGGCTACACCATGAATGTCGGCACCGAGGCGGAGTTTTTTCTTTTCAACATGGGGGAGGATGGTCGGCCGACCACTGAAACGCATGATACTGCAGGCTATTTCAGTGTTGATCCGGAAGATTACGGCATTGACTGTCGCCGTGAGATCATTGAGACCCTTGAGAAGATGGGTTTTGAGGTCGAGGCGTCACATCATGAGGTTGCCGAAGGCCAGCATGAGGTCAACTTTAAGTATGCCGATGCCCTGGAATCTGCCGACAATACCATTACCTTTAAGTGGGTGGTCAAGACGATTGCAAGAAAATACGGGCTGCATGCGACCTTTATGCCGAAACCTGTTTTCGGAATTAACGGTTCCGGGATGCACACCAACCAGTCGCTGTTCAACCTTGACGGCGACAATGCCTTCTTTGACAAAAAAGACAAGCTCCAGCTCTCCAAGGTGGCATATCAGTATATTGCCGGCGTGGTCAAGCATGCGCGCAGTTTTTCAGCTGTCACCAATCCGCTCGTAAACTCTTACAAACGCCTTGTGCCCGGCTACGAAGCGCCGGTGTATGTAGCATGGTCTGCTTCAAACAGGAGCGCACTGATGCGTATCCCTGCTTCCCGCGGCATTGGGACCAGGGTTGAGGTTCGCTGCCCGGACCCGACCTGCAATCCGTATCTTGCATTTGCAATGATGCTGAATGCGGGCCTTGACGGAATCAAGAACAAACTGACACCGCCTCCGTCAACAGACGTGAATATCTACAAGATGACCGCAGGTCAGATGAAAAAGGCCAAGATCAAGAATATGCCGGCCTCTCTGCTTGAGGCGATCGCGGAGTTCAAGAAAAATCCGCTCTCCAAGGCGACTCTTGGGGACCATATCTATGCGAAGTATATTATTGCCAAAGAAGCTGAGTGGGACAACTTCAGAATTTCCGTTACTGATTGGGAATTGGATAATTACCTGACGGCCTACTAAATTATTCCGGCGGCTGCCGGAATGAGGAAACGAAGCTTTGCTGCCGCAGTGCGCCTGCGGCGCAAAACAACAGCGTTTGATAACAAAAAAGCCGTCTCTCCTTTGGTGGAGGGGCGGCTTTTTTGTTTGTTGCATGTCGAACTTCTCAACATACCAGAAATCCTGTCGTGTCCTACTCTTAGCTTAAGTGGTGCACTTGCAATTTGAATTCACCTTATTTAAGTTTTTATTCACCGTGCCACTCATTAATTATTTTAAGAATCATTTCAACACTGGGACGATCAGCTGGCCCTTCACCTACATAGTGCATCTGTACAATACCGTTTGGGTCGATCAATACATCTCCCCCACGCTGCATGACATCGGCTTCTGATTTTTTTAGTTTCTGTCCTTTAATGATTTCTTTAAAGTAGGCTAACCAAGTTTTTGGACCCCAAATATTCCAAAAAGAGGCAAAAAGCATTCCATAACTTCGATATAATTCACGAGGTTCATCGATAATCAGTGGCCAAGTTAAGGACGTTTCTTCTACATAACTTCGGGATAAAAAATTAGCTTCAAACGTAACCACTACGATTTTTACATTCTGTTTACTGAATTCCTCTTCGTGATCACGCAACTGCGTGATATGGGCTCGGCAAGGTAATCAACCAAGATGGCGATGAAAAACCATTAAAAGCCAATTTCCTTTGTAGCTGTCAAGAAGGATTGTACGCCCATTGCTGTCGCAACGCTTGAAAGGAATAGCAAGTTTTCCTTTTAAGTCTTTCATGGGCCACCTTTTAAATTTCTTTTTTTCTAGTCTGTTACCGTTTAAGAGTCAACCGAAGACGTGACCCCCTCTACTTTTGAACCGCCCTGGTTGGGCGATTTTCATGGATGTGCTTCATTAAAACTTCGGCGGTAAGGTTTAATTGTTTTTAATTCATTTGCCTCTGTACGTTTTGCTTTGAATAAGTCCCACCTAAGTTGAATGTTCATCCAAAAGTCCTCTGTCATGCCAAAAAACTTTGCAAGGCGAGGAGCCGTACTTGGTGTTATTCCTCTTTTTTTGTTGATGATTTCATTCACTCGCTGGTAGGGGACGTGTATTGAGTTTGCTAACTCTCTCTGGGTGATACCCATTGGAACTAAAAATTCTTCTATTAGCATCTCCCCAGGATGAGTTGGTTCTCTGTGTGTAGGGACTCTAACCATTGTTCGCACCTCAATGAATTATTTAATGATAATCAGTTATTTCAATTGAATTTGGACCTGCTTCGATCCATTTAAAACAAATACGATACTGATCATTTATTCGAACACTATGTTCACCTTTTCTATTTCCTTTTAGCATTTCCAACATGTTGCCAGGAGGGATCTTGAGTTCTGTAAGGGTTTGAACAGAATCAAGTTGGTCCAATTTTCTTGTAGCAATTTTCCATAAGGAACGGGGGCATATTTTTCTGGCTTCTTTCGTGTTCTTGCCATTAAAAATGTCTTCTGTTCCCTTGTTTTTAAATGACTGTATCATATATACATGATAGCAAGGACCTCATGCTATTTCAAATTATACTTTTACACGCCCAACCCACAAAACTTCAAATTAATGTCAAATGTCAACGGGCTGTTGCCCAAATAAATACCATACAGTGACAAAAACATCAAACTTGGCGCAAACACAACAAGCAACCTGTTGAAATTATTGCAATAATATGT
>DAOVSZ010000031.1 GCA_030627725.1 Desulfobulbaceae bacterium | reverse complement strand
TGAGACAGCGGACTCCCTGGTCAAATACGGCATTTCCTCTTCAGACATCTCTTCCGACTCAATACCAATGTTCAGCAAGATGCACGAAGTCGAACTCACCGCCTTAAAGCCGAAGAAAACATATGTCTATACAGTAATTTCAAAGGATATCTACGGAAACCGGGCCATATCCGAAGAACTGACCTTCGCAACCGACACCTTTTTCTCTCCACCACCACCTGAGCCGGTGAAGACGGCGGAAGAGGAAGAGAAGGAGGAGCATAAAGCCCATGAAATGATTATTGAGCCGGAGATCTCAAGTTTTAACGACAACTATATTCTGAAAATAAATTTAGATACACCAGCCGTCATAGCGGTAGGATATCCGAAGGGAGCTGCAAAAACGAAAAGGGTGGAAGTCGCCCGCCACACCGACAAGGGAAAAAACCAAAAACGCACTAAACTCTCAAAAGCCGGTCATCCCTTGCTGACCAGCGAGACGGAGATCAACAACACCATCTGCCTTACATGCCACTCAGAAATCAACACGACCCTTTCGCATCCTCTTCAGGTGCGGCCACGGAAAGGAATGATCGTTCCAAAAGAGTACCCCCTTGCGGATGGAATGATCGTCTGCATGACCTGTCACAGGAGGCATGCATCAGACAACCCTCACCGACTTATCAAGTCTGGAAAAAGAGAGCTGTGTATCGGCTGTCACAAAGAAATGATCTGATAAAAACGAGCACAGGCACCGAATCTGCGTGCGCTTATTGAGCCCAGCATAGTAAACTATAGATGGGCTCAATGATCACACACATCTCCGGCACCTGTGCTCGTTTTTATTCGTGAGACTTGCGTTTTGTTTTTTGAAACGCTTAGTCGAACAATCCCGCTGGAAGCGGAGGGCGCAAGCCCGTGATTATCATGCTCCGCTTCTACCTTTCTAACCTTTCTGCCTTTATACCTTTCTGCCTTTGTGCCTTCTGCCTTTATGCCTTTGCAACTCAGTTCTCATCCTTTATCAGGAGCCAGAATCGGACTGCTGTTTTTCCTGATTCTTTTTCCCTGGCGCTCACCATCACCCGGTTTGTCCTTCGTTTCAAGGGAACGTTGTTCTTAAAACTGATGACATCTCCTTCTTGTTTCGCCTGATTCCATCCCAGTTCGCTGACATATATCCCGAAACTTCCGGGCCTGTAACGCTCAGGATGGAGAAGTCGGGCGCTGAACTTTTCCGGCATGGAATCTTTTAGAGGAATACTCTCCGGAATTGTGTCCGTGATCGGAAGATCAACCCGATTCAGCACCATTTTAAAATGGTGCATGGATGCCCATTCATTTCCCAATATCGGCTCTCTTGGAATAGATACAAGAGGAGTAGCTTCACTGACAGGGCCTGGATCTTGCGTGAGAATCGCGTCGTATCCCAGACTTTTTACCTCTTCATGAACAAGAGAATTATATTCACCGTAGGGCAATGCCAGGTATTGCGGGAGTCGCCCCATTCTTTTCAGAAATATTTCACGGCTTCGTTTAAAATCTTCACGTATCCAGGTTCGATACTCCTCTTCATTCATTCCCGGCATTCCCGACATTCCCGGATTTTTGCTCCCAAACCGGCTGTGAGAATAACTATGGTCTTGTATGTCTACACCAGCCTTATGCATTTCCTGCGCCTGTTCCCATGTTATGAAATTCCGGTATTTCTTCTCAACCGCCTTGGCATACAAAAATACGGTAAAGGGATATCCAAACGATTTCAGGATGGGCCATGCCTCTGTATAAACACTTGCGTACCCATCATCGATAGTGATGACGACAGATTTTTCAGGAAGCGGCCTCTTCTCCTTCAGAGAGTTGACAAGAGCAGACAGAGGAAGTACATGATAGCCCTCGCTCTGAAGAAACTCCATCTGTTCACGGAAGCGTTCCGTGTCTACGTTTGTGGTTGGATACTGAGCCTCACCGAATCTGTGATAGATGAACACAACAACATCAGCAGATGCCGTGGATGCAAAAGGAAAAAGAGAGAGAAGGAAGAAGACGATCAGAAAACAGGATGCGGAAGAGGCCGGGACACGGCCTGAATTACAAAGTAACATTCTTGTCACGGGCTATTATGCCGGTTAAATCAATTTTTTCACCATCCGGCGGAACATCCTGCGCAAGTACCAGGGTGTCATACTCTCTGAGCCGGTTATAACGTATGATTTCTCTCACTTCACCAACATACTCGGCACGCCGTGTTGAGTAGTACAGGAGCCCCTCTGCAAGTTCCATGGAATCCATGCTGTTGGCCCTGATCTTTCTGAAAGCGCCATATGCCGGCAACCTGTTCAGCATCAAGATATACTCTCGCACAGAGTGAAGGATAGAGTCATAGATTGCAAGCTTATGACGTTTGTCCTGGTCCCTGCCGGCAGGGACCATGCCCCGCTCACCCCAGGTCCAGATGCCGAAAAGGTTATTGCCTCTACTGGCAAATCGGGAACTGCCCCAGGATGACTCAAGGGCGCCTTGGGCCATGATGAGGCTCACAGGCACCACATTGACACGATGTATGAGTTCTATAACATCAGTCGTCCTGTATTTATCGCTCAGATGCGTTAAGAAATGAATTTCATCGTTATTCAGCCTCTCCTGCAAGAGATCCCGAGTCCCGCGTACATCAAGATCAGCATTAACAAGATCAAGCCTTTCAAGCAGGGTCTGCAATAACCTCTTTTCCTCATAGACCTCCGACTGGGCCACCATGGCAACCGGCAACAGGGTATGGAGAAAAGCCTTTTTCTTCTCTTCTATCCCCACCAGTCCGATATTTTCCGGAAATGCGGCAAAAACTATGGGTGGGATCTCTGTTTGCCCGCTCACGTCCCAGAGTTTAAATTTCTTCAACTGCTCTTTGAGCTCAATATATGAACTCACCTGGATGGTTTGAAGAGGCAGGGTCTGCTGAAACGATTTACTCGGTTTTGGCGGGATGATTACTGCGGCCTGAGGGGGTGACGGGACGGACTGTCGAGCGACAACCGACTCATCTCTTTTCAAATGTGATACGGCAAGACTGTTCACGGCAATGACAAGGGCCAGAACAAGAACCGCCGAAAACGACAGGCGGACCTTTCTGTCCAGGTCTGCCAGAAACGCAACCAGGGTCTGCTCAACGCTGAATTCCGAAGGAGCGCTGCCAGGGTCTAAAGACTGTACAGACTCCAAAGGAACTCCTCCCATAAATTCATCTGTTGCTGTGTCTTGCATGGAATAGGTTCTGCGGTTGAAAAATCAACCAGGCAATCTGGTTTATTCTCCTGTTTTCTTAACAGTGCCGACCCGAAAAATCAAGCAAAAGTGAATCCTCGGACAGCCTCCTAGGTCTTCTCAAAAAGCGATAATGACTCCGGTTCTTTCTTTTGAGAAGGCTCTTCAGGACCAATTTCCACTATCCGACGAATCACCCGGGTAGAGACACGTTTGCCGATGGCCCCTGCCCCTTTTACAAGAAAGTCGTCAAACAGGTAATCGTAAATGTTTGACTTGGCCCGTCGGGATGGAACAAAATAGATCCGAACACGGGATCCTTTTCCAAGAGACATCAATTCAATATATGATTTCTTATGCTCGGGGAAAAGGTTGTATTCCTTTTCCAGAATAAATTTCGGTGTCTTGAGCCTCTTGATGTAGGAGAGATTCCGGCTTCCCTCACGGTAGATGATATTAAAAATCGTCTTTTCCTCAACTTTTCCGACCCAGTACAGGTCATTGCCGACAAAGAGCTTTTCAACAACATTAATGACCTTGTACATGCCGTTCTTAAAGATGAGCAGAAGCTTATCATACTCTGAACAGGAAAATGAGATATCAGGCTCCTCCTTGACGAGGTGCCCGAGAAATCCGCTTTTCCTGTTATAGGAGACACTCAGGTTCGATATGGCAACCTTGCGGGCCTCTACCTCGCGGAACTCCTTAATCTCTGTTCTGCGAGGAAAATTATCTCCGTATCGTGCCAGCAGATCATCAAGAAAATCTATGCTGTACCCGACCATATCTTTAAGGTGTTTTGTGACCTTTCGTATATTCGACCTGACCGCCTTGATGTCTTTGCGCTTCTTGTTAATATCATATTTGGAAATTCGTTTGATCCTGATCTCCAGCAATCGTTCAATATCCTCTCGCCGGATTTCACGCACCAGTTGATCTACATAGGGTTTGAGCGCCTTCTCGACGGTCTCAAAAACAGCCTTATACGTTTCACACTCCTCAATCTGCTTATACAGTCGCTCTTCAATAAATATCTGTTCAAGGAGATGCGCGTGCAGTCTTTCCTGAAGACGGCCAAGCTCAATATTGAGTTCATGCTCAAGATCGCGAACGAGCTTTCCGGTGTTGTGCTCAAGCACTTCATCAACAGACAGAACCTCAGGGGTATTGTTGCGAATCAGGGTAAGGTTCGGACTGATGGGAACTTCACAGTCGGAAAAGGCATAAAGGGCCCTGATCGTGTCAGCCGCATACACACCTCTGGCAAGCTTGATTTCAATCTCTACCTCTTCAGCCGTGTAATCATTGATCGACATGATCTTGATCTTACCGGCGCGGGCCGCCTTTTCAACGCTCTCTATCAAAGACTGGGTCGTTGTTGAGTAAGGGATCTCCGTAATCAGTATCGTTTTTTCGTTTTTCTCTTTAATCCTTGCCCGGCATTTAATCCTGCCGTTTCCTCTGTTGTAGCCGGAAACATCAACCAGTCCTCCCCGTAGAAAATCAGGAAAGAGTTCAAACGGTTCTTCACGCAGGATCTTTTTCTGGGCCTCGAGCAATTCGCAAAAATTGTGCGGCATGATCTTTGTTGCCATGCCGACGGCAATTCCCTCTGCGCCCTGCATCAGGAGAAGCGGCAATTTGGAAGGAAGGGAAACAGGTTCCTGCATCCGGCCGTCATAGGAGTCGACAAATTCGGTCAGGTCCTTGTTAAACAGAGTTTCACGGGAAAGCGGAGAGAGTCGGCATTCGATGTAGCGGGCGGCAGAGGCCTGATCGACGGTAAAGATATTCCCGAAGTTGCCCTGCCGGTCAATGAGGTATCCCTTGTTGGCAAGATTCACCAGCGCCGCATAAATGGATGCATCGCCATGCGGATGAAGCTTCATGGTCTCCCCCACCACATTGGCAACCTTATTGAAACGGCCGTCATCCATGTTGTGGAGGGTCTGCAAAATTCGCCGCTGGACAGGCTTCAACCCGTCGTCAATGTCGGGAATAGCACGCTCTTTGATAACATACGACGAATAGTCAATGAAATTGTCGTCAAAAAGCTTATGGAGGTCCCCGTAATGTGTCAGCGTTTCCATGTCTTAAAAAGGTTCCGGGTTTCAGGGGTCAGGGGTTAGGGGTCAGGGTTCAGGGGGCAGGGGTTACAGTCGCAGGCAAATTAACCTTGAACCTCTTACCATTGAACATCTTAACCTTAAATCTTTCAAACAAGATTTTCCATGATGTACTGTTTTCTGTCCGGGGTGTTCTTGCCCATGTAGAACGACAGGATTTTAGGCACGGCGCTCAGCTTGTCGATATTTACCTGCTGCAGCCGCATATCATTGCCGATAAACTGCTTGAATTCTTTTGGAGAGATTTCCCCCAACCCTTTGAACCTGGTTATTTCAACCTGCCGCTTGACTTTCCCCTTGCCGGCCAGTTTCTTCTCTGCAGCTGTCTTCTCCTTGTCGGAGTAGCAATAACATGTCTCCCGCTTATTTCTGACCCGGAAGATCGGCGTCTCAAGGATATAGATGTGGCCTCTTTTTGCCAGATTCTCAAAATAGTGCAGGAAGAACGTCAGGAGCAGATTACGGATATGAAGACCGTCAACATCAGCGTCAGTTGCCAGGATTACCTTGTCGTATCGAAGCCCTCCAACAGATTCTTCAATATTCAAAGCACGCATCATACTGTACATCTCGTCGTTCTTATACAAGAGTGTCATCGGATGGCCAAGGACATTCATCGGTTTCCCCTTGAGCGAGAAGACAGCCTGGGTCATAGGGTCCCTGGAACTTACGATTGAACCGGAGGCGGACTGACCCTCGGTGATGAAGACCATGTTCTCCTTGCCCGGCTTGGAGGGTTTTTGTTTGGTTGGATGATATTTACAATCCTTTAACTGGGATATCTTGATCGCCACCTTTCTGGCCTTTGCTTTAGCCTCCTTACGTACATGCTGCAGTTCTTTTCTGACCTTGGCGTTCTGCTGGATCTTCTGGATAAGCACTTCAGCAAGGTCGGTATTCTTATAGAGATAATCGCTGACGATGTCCTTTACTTTATTTACGATTCCGCCACGGATATCACTATTGCCCAACTTGTTTTTTGTCTGCGACTCAAAGATCGGCTCCTTGATTTTCACAGCGATGGCGCCGACTATGCCTTCCCGTACATCCTCTCCGGAAAACTTCTTGCCGGAAAACTCGTTGACCCCTTTCAAAATCCCTTCACGGAAGGCGGAAAGATGCGTGCCTCCATCATTGGTATAGGTTCCGTTTACAAAAGAAAAATAACTCTCGCCATAGCCGTCTGTATGGGAAAAGGTAAATTCCAGGGTCTTGTCCTGAAAATGGACCGCATCGTAGAGCTGCGTGCCGTTGATCTCGTTTTGCAAAAGATCAAGAAGCCCGTTGTCGGAGTAGAAACTTTCTTTCCCGAGATTGAGTCGTAAGCCTGCGTTCAGGTACGCATACCGCCAGAGTCTTTTGTGAACAAACTCAGTCTGATAAGAAAACTCCTCAAACACAGACGGACCCGGCCGAAACTCGACCAACGTGCCGTCTTTTTCTTTCGCCTTCCCCCGTTCTTCCTCCTGCAACACACCATCGGCAAATATTGCCCGGGCAAACTCTCCGTCCCTGAATGAAGTGATCTGGAAGGTCTCGGACAGTGCATTTACCGCCTTGGTGCCCACACCGTTCAACCCGACGGAAAATTGAAAGACATCGGTATTATACTTCGCGCCTGTATTGATTACCGAAACACATTCAACGAGTTTGCCAAGGGGTATGCCCCTGCCGAAATCACGTATGCGAACGGACCCATCATCATCAACCCTGATAGTGATCCGTTTACCAGCCCCCATGATGAACTCATCCACGGCATTATCAACAACCTCTTTCAAGAGGATATAAATGCCGTCGTCAGGATGAGAACCGTTGCCCAGCCGCCCTATGTACATACCAGGGCGAAGCCTGATATGCTCAAGAGAGCTCAGTGTCTTGATCTTTGACTCATCATACGTTGAGGCAGCCTTATTCATTCCGAATCACCTGCATAATACCATTCACGAACACAACAACCATACCATATATACACATTTAGATTGAGCTAACACACTATATCTTGTATATCTATACAAAAGCAACATATTTTTGTAACTATTCAGGTGGAGCGGCAAACATAGCCTAATCTCCATCCTGTAACTGTTCAGCAGTGCTTCAAATGTGTACCCATCCGGGCATAAACTCCAGCAGGCTGACGAGCTATAGTTGGCTATGCGAGAAGGCCTGATCGTGTGCAGCTGGTGAGCGCAGCGAATGAGCGGGTGGAGTGCTGCTGAATAATTACCATATTTTGAATGAAAATACTTTTTGGATATTGCCTGATTTCAAGGAACTGATAAAATAACAGGAACGTCATTCAATAATCCTTAATACCAAACCTGTAAAGGAGAAAAAAGAAACCCCTATGTCACAAGAACTCAACGACACACTTGGCACCCTTGAAGTTACATGGGAACTGAAAGACCTCTACAGCGGCAACAATGCCCCGGAACTTGACAAGGACATTGAGCAGTGCGGAAAAGAATCGATTGCCATTGAAAAAACATACAGCGCCAGAGTGGCGGAGCTTAACGACAGTGAGTTGCTGGAGCTGACAACCCGCCTGGAAAAATTGAGCAGCGTCCTTGGCAGAATCGGAACATATGCCTTTTTAAACTTTACCACAGACATAAAAAACCAGGAGGCTGCTGCGTTTCTTCAGAAGATCAAAGAGATAGGAAGCGACATCAACAAACACATCGTCTTTTTCGAACTTGAGTTGAATACAATTTCGCCGAAAAAGATAAAAAAACTCCTCAAATCAGACCTGCTTGACCATTACCGTCACTACCTCGAGTCAATACGCCGCTATGCGGACCACCAGCTTTCTCAGACCGAGGAGACGCTGCTTCTTGAGATTGCGCCTGTCGGCCGTTCCAGCTGGACCAACCTCTTTGACAAGGTCATGGGCCATATGAAATTCGGCGAAACAGGCAGGACCGAAGAAGAAGTCCTGGCTGACCTGTATCACGCTGACAGGGAAGTGAGAAAACAGGCAGCATGTGATCTAACCGAAGGGTTCAAAAGTCAGCTGCACATCCTGACCCATATCTTCAATACCCTTCTGGCCGACAAAATGATCAGCGACCGACTCCGGACATACGGATCCTGGGTCAGGTCCATGAACCTGTATAATGAACTGGATGACGATACCGTCAACGTCCTTACGAAAACCGTTATCTCCAGATATGATATCCCCCAACGCTATTATGAAATCAAACGCGGCATGCTGGACCTTCCGGAACTGACGGATTACGACCGGTATGCACCGCTTCCGGACCTCCCTGAAACAACGATTTCATGGGACGAGTCAAAGGAAATGGTGCTCTCTTCATTTGCAGAATTTTCGCCGGAACTTGCTGAAATTGCGCAGCTTTTCTATAAAAACAACTGGATTCACGCGCCCATCCTTGAAGGCAAACGAGGAGGGGCCTTTGCGCATCCGTGTATTCCTGAAGTGCATCCGTATATCATGGTCAATTATACCGGCAACATTCGTGACGTCTCAACTGTTGCGCATGAGCTGGGGCATGGAGTTCATCAATATCTGGCAGCTGAACAGGGGTATTTCAACAGCAACACGCCCCTGGTGCTTGCTGAGACCGCTTCCGTGTTTGCCGAATTGCTGCTGTTTACCTCTCAGCTGGGAAAATTGTCGGAAGAAAAACAGCGAAAGGCTTTTATCTGCCAAAAGCTGGAGTCCATCTTTGCAACAGTCTTCAGGCAGATCGCCATGAACAGGTTCGAAGACCGTGCGCATAACGCCAGAAGAGATGGCGGCGAACTCTCGACGGAAATCCTTTCGGAACACTGGCTTACAACGCAACGAGCGATGTTCGGCAAGAGCGTCACACTTTCTGATGATTATGGGATCTGGTGGTCGTACATTCCCCATTTCCTGAATTCCCCCGGCTATGTCTACTCCTATGCCTTTGGTGAACTTCTGGTCCTTGCCCTCTACAACCTGTATAAAAATGAGGGAAAATCGTTTGTGCCGAAATATCTGGATCTTTTAAAAGCAGGCGGCAGCCGCTCTCCCTATGAACTGGTCAAACCCTTTGGCGTAGACCTGAACGACCCGGCATTCTGGCAGGGAGGCCTTGAAATTATCGATGATATGCTGACTGGAATTGAGAGGTAAGACCCCCGCCGCTGAGCGGGGAATGAAAAGTGAAAAATGACAACCTTGTAAAAAAACGAAATCGCTGAATTCGTCTTCAATGATTTCAATAAGATAGAGACGGTTAACGCGTCCGTCTCGTGCTTTTTACGAGACCGACAAAAATGTAGAGTGAAAAGTTATAGTACTCTGAAGATACAGGGCACAAACTCCGATGATTCCAACTGAGCGCCTAAGCGCAATACTTTCTTTGCAAAAGGCAGGACACTGATATATACTTTTAATGAATACTCGTTTACCACAGAGGACACTGAGATATCAACACAATACAGAGAGGCAAAACAATGAAAAAACAAATCCTTCTCGTCATCATCGTTTCTTTCCTGGCATCGTCATGTGTTGCAAACAAGGCCCAACAGGGTACGGTCGGCGGCGCTGCAGGCGGCGCCCTGCTCGGACAGATGATCGGCAAGGACACCGAGGGCACGCTGATTGGAGCTGCTGTCGGCGCGCTCCTGGGATATATGGTGGGCAATGAAATGGACAAGGCTGACCGTGTCCGTATGAACGACGCCTTTGAATATAACCCTACGAATTCCTCTTCCTCCTGGGTCAACCCGGATTCCGGAAACTCATATACGGTCACTCCGCAACGGACGTATACGGAGAGACAGACCAACCGTGACTGCCGCGAGGCTGAAATCCTGACAACAATCGACGGCAAGGCAGAGAAAACCTATACCACCGCATGCCGCGATCAATCAGGCAGATGGGTCCTTCAGTAATCATGGACTCATTTCTGCTAAGAAAATCGATTGAGCATTTCTTAAGAGAGGACACAGGCGCCGGAGATATCACTTCCGAAGCGATCTTCTTTCCCGAGCAGACCGGCGAGGCTGTCTTTATCGCCAAGGATTCTTTTATAGTTGCAGGAATGGAAATGGTGGCCGCTCAGGTCTTCAAGATCAGAAACCCTGAGATTGAGACGAATTCAGCCGCCGCAGACGGCACAACCGCCTCTGATGGAGATATCCTGCTAAAGATCAAAGGACCGGTGCTTGACCTGCTTGCAGCAGAACGCGTTGCCTTGAATCTTGTCCAGCGATTATGCGGCATTGCAACGTTTACCGCCAAATTTGTCAGAAAGGTCCGGAAGTTCCCGGTAAGGATTGTCGATACCAGAAAGACGACCCCGGGTCTTCGAATGCTTGAGAAATATGCCGTCCGGGTCGGGGGCGGCCACAATCACCGCTTCAACCTGGCAGACGGCGTTCTGATCAAGGACAATCATATTGCCGCATGCGGCTCTATCAGCCGCGCCGTCAATCAGATCAAAGAACGGACACCGCATACCTTCCGAATCGAAGTGGAGGCGGAAACCATCAAACAGGTCCGTGAATGCCTGGATTGCAAAGTAGATATTATCATGCTCGACAATATGGATATTCCTACGATCCGGAAAGCGGCAAAAATAGTCAACGGCAAGGCCACGCTCGAAGTATCAGGCGGTGTTAAACTGAAAGATATTAAAAAAATAGCAGAGGCGGGCATCGATATCGTCTCTATCGGCGCCCTCACCCATTCCGCCCCTGCCTGTGATATCAGTATGCGGTTTTCAGCTTCAGTATAACATGCCGCAATGGTAACTATTCAGGTGGAGCCAAAAACTTAGCATAAACACCTTCCTGTAACTGTTCAGATGTGCCCCAGATTTGGACAAGCAGGCCTGGGAAGCTATAGCCCGCCTATGTGAGTAGGCCTAATCGTTCAGGTAAGCGGAGCGTAGTGGAGACTCCGAAGATGGGGTGCAGCTGAATAGTTACCTATAATGAAGATACAATCCCTCAAAACAAAGATCTCACTCACAATAAGTTTCCTGGTGTTGCTGGTTGTGACGGTCTCCACAGTCGTCTCGATCGTTTTTGTGCATGATCACCAGAAAAAAGAGTATGCTGGAATGGCGCTCATTATTGCCCAGGAATTTATTACCGCCAACAAAGACTTTCTTGTTTCAAGGGACCTTTACAGTCTGCACCGCAATATCATCTCCATCTCGGAACACCCTGAAGTTGTGTATATTTCCGTTCTTGACACAGACACGACCATTATCATGCGCAACAACAGAGAGGTTGTCGGCAAAAAGTATGACGGAATTTTTGAGCGAGAGACCCTGAAGCAGAAAACACCGCAGTTCAGCCCTGAATTTAATGATCCTTTCGGGAATGTATTATGTGAAATAATGGTCCCTGTCATCATCGACGGGGAGAGACTCGGAACACTGCTGATCGGTCATTCTCATAAGACGACTGAAGCCGCCCTCGTCAGTATAACGAGGCTTCAGCTCCTTGTCGGGTTCGGCGCCTTCATCCTGGGCCTGATGCTGGCATATGTTGCATCCGCATCCCTCACCAAACCCATCAACAGTCTCATCGCCGCCACCGCCAGTCTCAAGGAGGGCAAAACACCGGAGTCTCTTGATACGGACCGCAGCGATGAGATCGGCGTTCTTGCCAGATCTTTCGAGGAAATGAGTTCACATCTCAAAAATACCACAGTATCACGTGATTTCCTTAACCACGTATTTGCCAATGTCTTTGATACCATACGCGTCATTGACACCGATTACAATATCATCATGCAAAACAAGGCGATGTACTCCTTTCTCAACAAATCGCCCGGTTCACCGATTACCGGCAAATGTTATGAGTCGTTCCATGGAGATTCATGCCACACCCCTTCATGCACCTTGCAGAGAATCCTGGAGGGAGAACAACATGTTGAAACGGAGATGTTAATAAAGCTTGAAAACAGCCAATACCGCCATATTCGTCTCTCCGCCTCTCCATTGATTGAAAACGGAAAAATCAAAGGTGTTCTGGAGTCAATTCGTGACATCACCGATTATAAGGTTGCCGAAAAGCGGATTGCCGAGGAAGAACAACGGCTCCGCACCATCCTGAACTCCATCCTAACCGGCGTCATGATCATCGATGCCGACACCCATACGATTGTCGATATCAACCCGATGGCCGCACAGATGATCGATGCATCTCCGGATGAGATTATAGGCCGGGTCTGCCACAGATATGTCTGTCCTGCCGAAGAGGGCAAGTGCCCGATCACCGACCTCGGAATGACGGTTGACAATTCGGAGCGAAAACTCATCAAAAATACCGGAGAAGAGCTTTCTATCCTGAAGACGGTAACGGTCTTTTCTCATCGCGGCAAGCGATACCTGGTAGAAAGTTTTGTGGACATCAGTGAACGCGAAAAAATAATGGATGAACTCCGTAAATCAAAAGAGGCGGCCGAGACGGCAAATCAGGCCAAGGCGGAATTTCTTGCCAACATGAGCCATGAAATCCGCACTCCCATGAACGGCATCCTGGGAATGACTAGTCTTGTGATGCAAACAGATATGACGAAAGAACAGAAGACCTATCTTGATATGGTCAAGACATCGGGTGACAACCTGCTTAAAATCATCAACGATATTCTCGATTTTTCAAAAATCGAGGCAGGAATGCTTTCCATTGAATCCATTCCGTTCACATTAAGCGCCTTGCTTGAAGAATCACATAAAATCTTTGCTCTCAAGGCCGACCGGAAAGGACTCAACCTGCGCATAAACATCAATGACAATGTGCCTGACTCTCTTTCCGGCGACCCGGGACGACTGCGTCAGATACTCTATAACCTCCTCGAAAATGCCGTTAAATTCACCAATGCCGGCGAGATTGAACTTGCGGTCCAACTCATAGACCTGGGAAAAGAAAATATTGCAACCATCCTTTTCAGTATTCGTGATACAGGAATCGGCATTGCTGAAGAGAAGAAAGAGACAATTTTCCAGTCATTCACCCAGTCGGACGGCTCAACGACCCGACAGTATGGCGGCACAGGTCTCGGCCTCACCATTTCAGCCGATCTGGTGGACCTCATGGGTGGTAAAATGTATCTGGAGAGTGAAGTCGGGAAAGGCTCAACATTTTTCTTTTCTCTCCCCTTGAAGATTCAAGCGAAGAGACACATCAAAAAAGTCCCGCCTCAAAGCAGCCTGACAGACCTCATCATCCTCCTGATCCACGACATTCCCGATACGTTGCACAGTTTAACAAAAACGCTTGAGCCCCTGTGCATGAAGGTTACGACAACAAACAATCCCGATAAGGTCATGGAGTTGATAAAAAACAATATCTTTGACCTCATAATTCTCGACTCGCAAACAGACGGAACCGATGTCTTTCCAGCGGCAGAAAAAATCCGCGCCAATGTCCTCACCGAAATTCCCATGATCATGCTCGTTCAAACGGGCCAAAGAGGCGACAGTTCTCTGTGTCGTCAGCTCAGGATAAACGGTTATCTGACCAAGCCGGTCAACCAGTCCGACCTTCTTCGCGCCATCCGTCTCGTACTGGAAAACACACCCGGTAAAGCAACTGCCGAATCAGCAACAATTCCTCTCATCACCCGCCACACATTGCAGGAGATAGGACCGGAATTTCACATCCTGCTTGCAGAAGACGAGTTTATCAACAGGACTCTCGCCATAACGATTCTTGAAGAGCAGGGATATCGTGTCACACCGGTTGAAAACGGGAAAGAAGCCCTTGATGCCCTCGACAAAGACACCTTTGACTGCGTGCTGATGGACGTCCAGATGCCGGTCATGGGTGGCGAAGAAGCTGTGAGACTCCTGCGCGAGCGTGAACGTGAAACCGGCTCACATCTCCCTGTTATTGCCCTTACCGCGCATGCCCTGGAGGGTGACAGAGAAAAATTCCTGGCCGCGGGCATGGATGGCTACATCTCCAAACCGGTCACGCAGGAAGACCTTTTTACGGCCATAAAAGAGACCGTGAAACGAGTAAGAGACGCGTACCCTGAAGGCTGAATCTGCTCCTCGAGTACCTACTCTCGAATTTTGAGATAAAAAAAGGAAGGAAACAAAAAAAATGACGGGAACAGCATTCTGTAGGATATTTTTTCTAATATTTACTCTATCAGGCTTTTCCGGTCTGATTTACCAATCCATCTGGTCCCACTACTTAAAACTCCTTCTCGGCCATGCGGCATATGCCCAGACCATAGTATTGGCGATATTCATGGGAGGGATGGGGATCGGGGCCTTCCGGTCCAGCCGTTACAGCAGCAAATGCCAAAATCTGCTCATCCTCTACGCAATTGTTGAAGCCTTTCTGGGGCTTTTCGCTCTGTTCTTTCATGATTTCTTTGATGCCTCCATTCGCTATGCCTTTCAC
>DAOVSZ010000245.1 GCA_030627725.1 Desulfobulbaceae bacterium | reverse complement strand
ATGGGCTGGGGCCAGATTGCCCATGAACTTGGCGTGCATCCAGGCGCTCTCGGTTTGGGGCATGTCAAAGGCAAAGCACACCGAAACAGACATTCTGTCAGGGCAATGACAGGCGAGGAAGCAGCTGACAGTGAACTGGCTGAAGCTACCGCCAGAAACACGAAAACAGGTCTCGCTTTGGGACATGGAGTCAACAAAGGAGGCAGCAACAAAGGTATAGGCCTGGCAGGCAAAGCGGCAAAAGGCCAGAGCGGCAAAGGTGGCTCGTCTAGCGGAGGCGGCGGCAAAGGAAAGGGCGCCGGGGCTTCAAATAGCGGCGGCAACAGCGGCAAAGGCGGCAAATAGATAGAGTAATCTTCCTTATCTCTCCACATAAAATCGCCCCTTCGATACCATACCGAAGGGGCGATTCTTTTTTCAGGAGGGGGAAGGAGAGGCCATGAAAACTCTTCGCTAAGAAAGCTCTAACAACTCAACTATCCTGCAAAACACTGAAGAGGTCATCCAGCCTGAACGGCTTGGAAAGGTAACCATGAACCCCTGACCTCTGATTCTCTTTCGCCGCAATCCTACTGTGACCGATATCGTTGCCTATGATTACGACCTTGCAGTTCATTTCATCCTGAAGCACCTTTGCCTGAATGTCCCTCAGAAACTCCGTATCCGGAAAATCCCGATCCACAAGGATAAAATCAGGTTTCCATTTGTTGGCTAACGCCAGGCCGTCCTTGCCGTTACAGACAGAAATCGCATTGTATTTTTTGAGTTGCAGATGCAACTCAAGGCTTCGAGATAAAGCCATGTCATTATCAACAATCAACACCGATTCCATGTAATATCACCATTTCATCTTTTTTTTACAAGCGTCTGCTCAAGAATACGTTCGTCGAGTTACAGTATCACTAACGACTCATTCTCTAAAATAGTCAGCAATTTACATGCCAGCCTTTCCAGAGAAATAATTAGAGCTTATCGTATTGATATTATTGGAAATTGAAAAAACAGGATCTGGCACAGAAACTGACTGAAGGTCAGTTTCTGTGCAGAGAAGGACCACTTTCTGACAAACTAGTCAGGTCGTTTCAGGTTGAAGTCGGATATCTTTTTGCGGAGAGTTGTCGGTGAGATCTTAAGTATTCTTGCCGTACGGGAAATGTTCCATGTATTTTCCCGCAGCTTCTTCTCTATATGTTTTTTCTCTGCATCTGCAAGCGTTGTTGACTGATCAGGCTCCTCATAGCTGGCGGTGTTTTTTGTTACGGTAAGGCACAGCTCCTTCTTGGTTACGGTATGTCCCTTGGCAGTGAGGGCCACGGCCCGAGTCAGGACATTTTCCAACTCCCTGACATTGCCCGGCCAGTCATAGTTTTTCAGACATTCAATAGCGTCCTTTTCAATCGATGCCGGCGGGCAGGCAAGCTTGACGCAGATTTTCCCCAGAAGATACTTTATCAGCATCGGGATATCATTCCGCCGTTCACGCAAGGAAGGCAAGGTAATCGTTGAAACAGAAAGGCGATAGAACAGGTCCTGTCGGAATTTCCCGGTTGCAACGTAATCCTCAAGAGTTCGATGTGTCGCAGCGATAATCCTGGCCTTTAAGGGGATAGGCTCAAGCCCTCCCACCCGGATAAATTCTTCTTCCTGAAGGACCCGCAGAAGTTTTCCCTGAAGTTCCAGGTTCATGTCGCCGATTTCGTCTAAAAAAACCGTCCCGTCTTCAGCATACTCAAACTTGCCTATCTTTTCGGTATCAGCTCCTGTGAATGCCCCCTTCTCATGACCGAAAAACTCACTCTCAAGCAGGGTCGGCACAACAGAAGAACAGTTGATGGCGACAAAGGGTTTTCCCGGCGAATACGACTCATGGAGGATGCGCGCTGCCAGCTCTTTTCCGGTGCCGCTCTCACCCTGGATCAAGACGGTCACCTTGCTTCTCGACAACAGACCGAAGAGCTTATGGATCTCGAGAATCGACTTGTGCTCACCGATCATCTCATATGTCGGTTCAGCGCTTTCGACAAAGTCATCTTCAACAGAGAGCGTCTTTTTCTTCAGGTCCTTTTCGACCTTTTTTATCATTGAAAAAACGTTGCTGATATCAAGAGGTTTTCTCAAATAATCGAATGCGCCGTTCCGCATGGCTTCCACTACCAGACGATTGTCCGCCTCTGCAGTCATTACTATGACCGTCGGGGAGGACCCTTCTTCCTTGAAAAAATCAGGAAGAACATCAAGTCCCCGGTGGTCCGGAAGATTAACATCCAGAAGGACCAGGTCGGGCTTCCATGATTGAGAAAGCGAAAGCCCTTCCATCGCATTGAAGGCAGACCTGACAGTATACCCTTCCATGCCGAGCTGGATTTCCAGGGAACGGCACAACGCTCTGTCATCATCAACAATGAGTATCGAAATCACGTCTCTATCCTCAATGGAATTTCAACTGTAAAGACAGCGCCGCCTTCCGGCTGATTTTCAGCAGACACTGTCCCTCCATGCATTTCTACAATTTTTCTGACATTCGCCAGGCCGAGTCCCGTGCCGCCGTGGCGTGTTGTAAAAAACGGCATAAACATCTTTGCAAAATGTTCTTCCCGTATGCCGGGGCCTCTATCACTGACCTCTACGATATAACTGTTTTCATTCTCTGCTTTTTTGCCGATAATTCGAATGGCGCTGTCCTCGGGGGCCCAGTAAATCGCATTCTTGATAAGATTAATAAGAGTGCGGTTGATAA
Source organism: Desulfobulbaceae bacterium (assembly GCA_030627725.1). GTDB lineage: Bacteria > Desulfobacterota > Desulfobulbia > Desulfobulbales > DAOVSZ01 > DAOVSZ01. Next base: position 2,163 of record DAOVSZ010000245.1, on the reverse strand, counting down.
GTTCTCTGTCAACAAAGAGAATGGTCTCTCCCAGGTGATCTTTCGCCTCGATCGTTATTCCTTTTGCGCCGGCCTCTTTGGAAAGCAGGCCGATGACATTGTCAGCCAGCGTCTTAAAAACCGTTCCCTCAACTTTCAGATCAAGGGGTTTGCCATAACTTAAAAGATCAGAGAGCATGGTCTCCAGGCGAAGGGCCTGCTCAATCGCGATATCCGCCATTTCCAGATAGACAGGGTCATTTTCAACTTTTCTGGAAAGCGCCTGCAGATTCATCTTAACAGATGAAAGAGGATTTCGCATCTCATGCACAATACTCGAACTTAACTCCCCGACTGAGGCCAAGGATGCAGTTCGGGCCAATATCTTCTTGCTCGACTCTATTCGGTCCAGCATATGGTTGAAGGCCACGGCAACTTCTTGAGACTCCCTTTCAGAGAAAATCGGCACCCGCTCATCGGTCATGCCTCCGGAAATTTTTCGTGCCACACGGGCAAGTTCCTGAAAGGGTTCAGACAGGGAACGGGAACTTCTGACCGCAATGACACCAATCAGGACCAGGGAGAGGAGAAAGGTTATCCCCCCAATCAGCATACTGGCATGAAGCCACCTGAAGGCCTCGGAAGAATCAACCTGGAGCACAAGCACCCAGTTGAGTTCCGGAATCTGCTCACTTATGCCGATGACCTTCTTCCCTTGCCTGTCCTGGTAGCTGACAATCTGCCGGAAGGTATCTGTGTAAAGTTCGCTGGGAACTTCCGTCTTTTTCCCGAGCCTGCATATTTCCTGATCAGGATACCAGAGAGAGTTCCCCTCTTGAGAGAGGAGAAAAATCTTTCCTGATTCTCCGATATCGCTGGCATCCGAAAAAATCCGTTCAAGGGACCTGGTGACATCCAGTTTTGCCACCAGATAAGCGGAACGACTGCCGTCCGAGAGAAAGGCCGGCTGACCAACGGGAAGAATTATCTTTTCTGTTTCGTGCTCATGATATTCCTTTCCTATGACAAAATCGAGCGCGTTCTCCAGGAACTTCTTCAACTCAGCAGATGGCTGTCCGATATCCTCCTTTCGAAGAGACTCTCCAGGGACTGCGATAAGGTCCCAATTCATATCATATACGCCCATTTCCTCATATGAGGCATGGCCGCGTGCAAGACTCTGGAGGGTATTGCACGATGAGAGCTGACCCGGCTCACCAACCTTCCCCACACACTTCTTCTGGGCACAGTTGCTCAACGCTGCAAAATGAAATTCTTTACGGGTATGTTTCCACCAGGCATTAAACCAGACGAGTCTGGAATTTAAAGCATAGGCAAGATGACCGGTTTCCGAATCAAAAAAGGCCTTTTGGGAAAACAGATAATTTCCAAGAGCCATAAACATAAGGGGCAACAGCCCCACTATGGCCATTCCGGTAAAAATTTTCCATGAAAGACTTCTTGTTGTTTTCATGTTTAATAAATAACCGGATCCAAAGGATCAACTGAAGGTTGACAGGGGAAACTGTCTGATTTTACAAAAACTTTCTATAGTATACTACAGCCTTCTGCAAAAATTCCTGAAAAAAATCCCGTCACACAAAAAAACGGTCTCCTTTCCAAGCCAAGGAAAAGAGACCGTTTTGTTCTCTAGCGTCTTATTAAAACGCTTCATTCAACTGACATCAACGACAGGGTTTCTTCTTAGCACAGTCTGAGGCATCACAGTCGATAGCGCCGTCGCTGTCGTTGTCAATTCCGTCTTTACATGTCTTGGATTTGTCTTCCGGGCCGCAGAATATAACTCCGTCGCAGTCAGGGTCAAAGCAATCAACAAGGCCGTCAGCATCGTAGTCATTGCCATCACAGAGTTCTTCTGTAGGAGTCGGATTAATAGCGCCCCCGTCAGCGGCGCCATCACCAACCACTGGAACAGGGGTATAGCGGATTGTAAAGTTTCCGGGTGTAGGCCAGTTTGCATTGTTATCAACGCTCAGCCAGAACGTCAGGCCCAGATTGGCAAGATCTTCGATATAATCCATGTAATATGGGTTCGCATCTCCTGAGGCAATTGCATCTTCAATATTATCGTACACAGAATTGGGCACTGTGAATTCCTGGGGGACGCCATTTACGTATGTCACCCAGGTGTCTCCGACACATTGAAAGCCTGTCACATCATCT
>DAOVSZ010000077.1 GCA_030627725.1 Desulfobulbaceae bacterium | reverse complement strand
TTTGTCATCGGCCTGTTCACGTAGCACCAGTACAGTTCTCAGGCCTTTTTCGCGGATATGAGCCCCCTGTAATAGCTTACTAGACAAAAAAACTGCGATCATTTTCGATTGGTGAGTAACTGCTAGGCGCTGAGGCTGAAGGCACAAAGTAAAAAACATGAAAACTTATCGAGATTTGAAAGCATGGCACATTCTCTAGCCATTCATCCGGGAATGGCAGAATCTGCTCCCGAGGACAAGGAGCTTGTCCTTGCTCCTTTGCGGGACGACCTGCAGCTTTTGCCGGCGCCGCGTGGCCAGAGCGGATCTCCTTCCTGGACCCTTCATGACCCTGTCCGGTTCCGTTTCTTCCGGATCGGATGGATGGAATTTGAAATCCTGAGCCGCTGGCATGTAAACGATGCCGAGACCATACTCAATGATATTAATCGGAAAACGGCCTTATCCGTGAGTACGGAGCAGATCGAAGCGTTGCAGAAATTCCTGGCTGCAAATCATCTTCTGCGGCAGAATCCCGCAGCAGGCCAAGACCCGGGTCAGGCTGCGAAAAAACCTGCCATTTTCAAACAGATTCTCCATCACTATCTCTACTTCAAGATACCGCTCGTAAGGCCGGACGGCTTTCTTGACACCTTTCTGCCCCTTGCCCGCTTTTTCTTTTCTGCACTCTTCTGGCTTGCAATTGCCTGCATCACGACCCTCGGAATAGCCTTTACCATCCAGCAGTGGGAATCTTTTCAGCAGACTTTTCTCTATTTTTTCTCCATCAAAGGAATGGTCTATTACGGGCTCACCCTGTTTTTCGCCAAGGCGATTCATGAGCTGGCCCATGCCTTTACCGCCAAACAGTACGGCCTCCAGGTACCAACCATGGGGGTTGCCTTTATGGTCCTGTGGCCAGTTCTTTTTACTGACACGACGGCGGCCTGGAAACTGACCTCGAGAAAAAAACGCCTTCACATCGGTGTTGCAGGGGTCCTTGCCGAACTTGCCCTGGCCGGGATTGCGACCTTTTTCTGGACCTTCCTGCCGCCTGGTCCGATGAAAAGCGCCATGTTTCTTCTCGCCACCACAACCTGGATCATCACCCTTGGCATCAACCTGAACCCGTTCATGCGCTTTGACGGCTATTATATCCTCTCAGATCTTCTCGACACTCCGAACCTGCAGGAGCGGGCCTTTGCGTTTGCCCGCTGGTTTTTGCGGCGGCTCCTGCTCGGCGCCGACGAACCCCCGCCGGAATCTCTTTCCAGGTCGCGGCGAAATACGCTTCTCCTCTATGCCTTTTCCACCTGGCTCTACCGTCTGATTTTATTCACCACCATTGCCCTCATGGTCTATCACCTCTTTTTTAAAGTCCTCGGGATTTTTTTATTTGTAGTTGAAATCGGTCTTTTTATCGGCCTTCCGGTGTACCGAGAACTCAAACTCTGGTGGCGGATCAAATCCAGCCTGCGGCTGAATATTCATAGTATTGTTTCAATTTTCTTTTTTGCCGGTTGCATCTTCCTGCTTGCCTTTCCCTGGAATACCCGGGTTGAAGCCCCGGCCGTTTACAAGGCCTCGGCCTACTCACGGATCTATCCGCCGGAAAGGACCCGCATCCGTGAAATATTCACCACCCGGGGACAGCTGGTAAAAAAAGGCGCTCTCCTCTTTCAGCTCGACTCTCCGGAACTCGGTTATCTGGTCGAAAAAGCAGCCCTTGATGTTGAAATGCTCGAACTGAAGCTCAAAAGAATAGGTTTTTCCGCCAAAGAAGCGGAAAAGATCCAGGTGGTAGAGCAGGAACTCACCGAGGCGATCACAGCGCGGGAAGGGTATCTGAAACAACTGGAACGGCTCCGGATCACAGCCCCGTTTGCCGGTGAAATCACGGAAATGGACGAAACGATTAAACCCGGGCAATGGGTGAACGAAAAAAATGAAATGGCGCTTCTTGTTGACCGAAGCAAGATGGTGATTGAAGGACTGGTCCGGGAAAAGGACCTCTCCCGGATCAAAAGCGGGGACGTGGGAAGATTTTATCCGGAAGAACTTGAAATCGCTCCTATTAACGGGTCGATCTCAACCATAGATCCGACACCCACGGATGTCCTTGCCGACCCGTATCTGGCCTCTGTCTTTGGCGGTGACGTGGCCGTGCGTCAGGACCGCAAAGGCCGACTGATCAGCAACGAGGCCCTCTACCGAGTCACTCTCAACCCGGAGCCGACAGACCCTGTTTCAGACCGGATCCTCCGCGGCACCCTCCGTCTTAGAGGAGAATCAAGAAGCCTGCTCCAGCGGGCCTGGGTCCAGGTTGTATCCGTAGTTATCCGGGAAAGTGATTTCTGATATGTTGGGGACAGGTCTTGAATTGCCTTTTCTCATCTGATACTATCTTTGTATGGCAAGACCACTCAGAGTCGAATTTCCAGGCGCGATCTACTATATCACCACAAAAGGAAACGGCGGCGATCCCATTTTTCGGTCCGACGCGGACAGGGGCCTCTTCCTTGATATTCTCGCACAGGGGATCAAGCGCTACAAATGGATCTGCCATGCCTATTGCCTGATGGAGAATCATTATCATATGCTGGTGGAAACCGAGGCGGGAAATCTTTCTCTCGGCATGCGGCATATCAACGGGGTCTACACCCAGAGCTTCAACCACAACCATAACCGCGGCGGCCATGTCTTTCAGGGCAGGTTCAAGGCCATCCTTCTTGAACGGGAGCCCTATCTCCTCGAACTCTGTCGGCACATAGTGCTCAACCCGATAAGGACCGGCGCTGTCGGGATGCCGGTAAAGTTTCACTGGAGCAGCTACCGAGCTACTGTCGGCGTTGATACCACACCTGATTTTTTGACCACAGACTGGATTCTCTCCCGGTTTGCCGAAGCAATACAAGAAGCCCAAAAGGGTTACCGGCATTTTATCCTGGCAGGACTGAAAACCCCCTCCTCGCCATGGTCACATCTCAAAGGCCAGTGCCTTCTCGGAAGCAAAGAGTTTATCGAAACAATCAAGCCTGCTCTGAAAGACAAGAAAAAGCTTACTGAAATACCAAAAAACCAGAGATTTCTTGCCCGTCCGGACTTAAAAGAACTCTTTTCCGGGACAAAGGGTGACAAAAAAGAGAGAAACAGGATAATTCGCACTGCGCACCTTGAGCACGGTTATACCCTGACCTCTATCGCCTCTTATCTCGGGCTCCATTATACAACAATAAGCAAAATCGTATCAAACAAGGAGTGACCCTTTTTCCGACTTGTAAATGAATATTATCAAGCCAATCAACTATAAATGGATGATCTTCAGATGGACGATCATCCTGTCTTTGCTGGTGGCGATTATGCTGTTCATGACGCAGATGCCGGGTTCCTCATACTCCGGACCGTTTCAATCCCTTGATGAAGCGGAACAGAAAGTGCGTGACCGTCTTGTAGACCATGTCAACGCCCTTGCCCTGGAGATCGGGGAGCGAAACGTCTGGCGCCATCCCCGGCTTATGGCCTCGGCCGGATACATTGAGGACAGCCTCACAGAACTGGGCTACGCTGTCAACCGGCAGGAATTTGAGGTCCACAACGTTTTAGTCGCAAACATCGAGGCTGAACTTTCCCCAATCAATCAAACAGATAAAATTATCGTGGTCGGCGCCCATTACGACACTGTCCTCGGCTCTCCCGGCGCCAATGATAACGGGACCGGCGTTGCCGCGCTGCTGGAACTGGCCCGCCTCCTCCATGGACAGCACTTTACACGAACCGTACGCTTGGTCGCCTTTGTCAATGAAGAGCCTCCTTTCTTTCTGACCAAGGACATGGGAAGCAGAAGATATGCAATGCGCTCCCGCCGGCGCGGGGAAAAAATCACGGCCATGCTCTCACTGGAGACAATAGGGTACTATTCCGACCAGAAAGGCAGCCAGAACTATCCCTTCCCGTTTGGCCTCTTCTACCCGGACACTGCCAACTTCATCGCCTTTGTCGGCAACATGGGATCTCGCCGACTGGTCAGGCAGTCGATCAAATCCTTCCGGAAACATACCAAGTTTCCTTCCGAAGGCACTGCAGCGCCCGGCTGGCTGGCCGGGATCGGCTGGTCTGATCACTGGTCTTTCTGGAAGGAAGGGTATCCTGCCATCATGATCACGGATACGGCCCTGTTTCGATATGATCACTATCACACAGCCATGGACATGCCGTCAGCCATAGATTGCACACGCATGGCACGGGTCGTATACGGGCTGTCACAGGTCGTTGCCGATCTTGCCACGGAGAGGTGAGAGCGGTTTGCAGGGTTTATTGCCTGGTTCACACTATCATAAAATGCTATAACGATGTAATGAAGATCAGAATTGAACATCTTTGCAAAAGCTATAACCTGCCCGGCAATGAAAATCTTCCCGTGCTTCATGATATCAACCTGAGTATTAAATCCGGTGATTTCGTTGTTATTCTTGGCGCATCCGGCAGCGGCAAATCCACTTTCCTGAGCCTTCTTGCCGGTCTGACAACCCCTACTTCAGGAAAGATATGGGTGCAGGAAAATGAGGGGCCTGAAAAGGAAATAACCGCCCCACACCCCTCGCGAGCACTTCTTTTTCAACAGCCAAGCCTTCTGCCCTGGCTCACCGTAGCGGGGAATATCGCCTTTGGCTGTAAAATTCGAGGAGAAGGAAATGATCTCTCCTACCAGGTCAACCAGTTTATTGAAATGATGGGGCTTTACGAATTCGCCCAGACCCATCCCCCGAAACTTTCCGTCGGGATGGCGCAGCGGGTCTGCCTGGCGAGAGCGCTTATCGGCCATCCAAAGGCGCTGCTCCTTGATGAGCCTTTCGGATCCCTCGATACGCTGAACAGGACCCATTTGCAGCAGGAATTGATAAATATCTGGATGGGGGAGAGATTTACCGCCGTCTTTGTAACGCATGATATTGAAGAGGCGCTGCTGCTCGGCAACAGGATCGTCCTGCTTGGCGGCCGGCCCAGTACGGTAAAGGATGTTTTCGACATTCCTCTCGACTACCCGAGAAGTCTGGAGGACGACTCATTTTTCGAAACCAAAAAAGATATACTCAAGGCATTCAGATGCGCAATAGCAAATGAGTGTGACTAACATGAAGACCTCCCGAAGAAACTTCATCAAAGCCACAGCCGCTGCAGTCGGCGCCATGAGCCTTCCGCTGCCCCTTACGTCCTCTTTTGGAGCTGAGAACGTGGAACTTAAGATAGGGTTTCTGCCTATCACAGATGCGGCGCCATTGCTCATCGCGCATGCAAACGGCTTTTTTGAAGAAGAGGGGATTAAGGTCAGGGAGCCAATCAAGGTGCGAAGCTGGTCCACCCTTACCGAGTCCTTTCTGACCGGCAAGTTCAACCTTACCCATATGCTGCTGCCCATTCCGGTCTGGATGCGCTACAATAACAAGTTTCCGGTCAAGGTCCTGGCTTGGGACCATACCAACGGTAGCGCTCTGACGGTTCATGGCAACTCCGGCATCAGGGGTTTTTCCGACCTTGATGGAAAGCAGATTGCCGTCCCTTATTGGTACTCCATGCATAATATCATTCTCCAGATGGGGCTTAAAAAAGTGGGGCTCACACCTGTTATCCAGCCCCAGTACCGCCCCTTGAAGCCGGGCCAGGTCAACCTTTTTATCCTGCCGCCGTCAGAGATGCCGGCCGCCCTGTCAGGCAAAAAAATTGACGGTTTCATTGTTGCAGAACCCTATAATGCGCTCGCGGAAATAAAGACCCGGGCCAGAATTATGCGTTTTACCGGCGATATCTGGAAGAACCATCCCTGCTGCGTCCTGGTCATGCACGAGAACCATATCAGGGAGCAGCCTGTTTTTATCCAGAAGGCGATCAATGCCATTGTCAGAGCGCAACTCTGGATCACCCACAACCCGGAGAAGACGGCCTGGATCTTGAGCCGGCAGGGGAGAAAATATCTGCCTGTTTCAGAAAAAATCCTGCTGCGGGTTTTTAAGGGATATGACCAGAAGACCTACGGGAAAGGGGTGGCGCCTCAGGCAATCCAACACCCGGAGTGGGGAAGCAGCAGGATAGGATTTCAGCCCTATCCCTACTCATCTGCAACCAGATTCATCACCAATGAGATGAAGCACACCCTGATGGAGGGGAAGACCGCTTTTCTGAAAAAACTTGATGTGGATTTTGTTGCAAAAGACCTGGTGGATGATTCCTTTGTAAAAAACGCTATCAACAATATCGGCGGGCCTGAAAAGTTTTCCGCAATTGACATTACGCATCCCTGGGACAGAGAAGAGATCATTGAGATATGATGGGCTCTCGTATTCTCTCGACGTTGAGCGTTGGACGTTCGATGTTCAACGTTAATCTTTTAAAGCTGGAACCTTTAACTTGCAGATAGTCAGACATCTCCAAAAGCATACGAAATCGTACGAAAAAAGTGGCCCGGAAAAAAAGTTGGTCCATTCTCTTTTCTATGGTCTGGTGGGAATGACGTTTTTTCTGATCATCTGGGTGGTGGTTGGCTATTTTGTCTTCCGCAGACCCGGATATGAACAGTTTTCCGGTTTCATGCCCCTGCCGGCCGTTAACGCCCTTTTTGGTCTTCTCTTTGAAAAGGAATTCTGGGTTTCGGTCGTGGCAAGCCTGCGCCGGATAGGTGTCGGGATCCTGATCGCCTTTCTCTTCGGCCTGCCGACCGGTCTCTTGATCGGCTTTTACTGGAAACTGCGGATGATCACCAACACCCCGTTCCAATTCATCCGCATGATCAGCCCCCTCTCCTGGATGCCGATCGCGCTCCTTCTTTTCAATGAATTTGAATCTGCGATCTATTTTCTTATCACCATGGCAACGGTCTGGCCCATTATTATGAACACCTCTTTCGGCGTCTCCCGGGTTAACCCACACTGGATAAAAATGGCGCTCAACCAGGGCGCAACCAACCGGCAGCTTATCCTTCACATCGTATTGCCCGCCTCAATCCCTTATATCCTGACCAGCCTGCGACTGGCGCTCGGTGTGGCCTGGATCGTTCTGGTGCCGGTGGAATTCTTAGGGATTTCGAGCGGACTTGGCTACATCATCAACGATGCCAGGGACACGCTGGAATACGACAGACTGATGGCGGTGGTCCTTGCTATTGGAATCGTGGGATTTCTGCTTGATGCGACTATTCGGCAGATCAGACAGCTGTTTCGCTGGACCTGGGTGAGTTGAAGGGGTTATAAAGGCTGCAGCTTGTGAAAAGTCTAACCGGTCCAGAATACCTTGAATTTGAGGTCTATTTCACGCCGTTTACACCAGTTCAGAAAACTGGTGAGAGCCGCTTCCGCTGAGTCGGTATGATAAATCTTCAGGTCCTTGTATCGCAATTCAAAAAGTTCGAATGTGCCTCGCTGCCCTAAGGTCCCAAGCCTCTCATCCCAGTAATTCGGTAATATATCGCTGTCAAAACCTGCGACCCGTATCCCTTCGAACGATCTTTCAGTCTGAGTGGATAAAACAAGTGGCTGCCGGACTACGGAATAGCCCTTCATGAAAAATGTCTCTCCGCGGTTATAGTCCTGCGTACAACCCTTGTTTAAAAGAATGAAGGCGAATACTGCCAGGATAATGAAAAAATAGTTTAATTTCGTCATAACGGTGTGTAAAGAATACCAGGATGAGTAGGGTTAAAAAAATTCCGATACAGATTATATCGGATACTCCTTCTTCTTTCTTTAATATTAATCACTTTCATTCGGTTCTTTCCACAAGAAACAACAGAATGTGCGTAACTATGCAGCAACACCTGAATAGTTACGAATGTGCGCTCAACCCTGTCTTGCTTTTACCATTGACATTGAATGAGTGCCGCTATAACATTAGAGATTAGCCTGAAGCCGTTAAAAAAATATCCTCCGGCCCCTTTTGTTCCGAGCGAGCCGGTTCCTGGAGAATGAATCAGATGACAATTCGAGAAGACGCTCTTAACAACAAAAAAACCGCACTTTTTACCTCTTGCGCTGAGATCGAGGGGGTTTCTGTCGAGACCCTTATGGCAGGGGTGGCGGACGGCACTATCGCCATCCCCAAAAACATCAATCACGACTTTGAAAAAATCATTGCTGTCGGCAAGGGCCTTTCAACCAAGGTCAACGCCAACATCGGATCATCCAAAGACCATCCGGAACTAGAAAATGAACTGCAGAAACTCTGTGTGTCCTTAAAGGCCGGCACTGATACGGTCATGGACCTCAGCATGGGCGGAAACTTAAGTGCAACAAGGCGTGAAATTCTCAAGAACTGCCCTGTTCCCCTGGGGACCGTGCCCATTTACCAGACTGTGGCAGAGGTGGTTGAAACCCGGAAGAAGGCGATCGGCGACGTAACGATTGATCATATCTTCAAGACCATTGAAGAGCAGGCCCGAGACGGCGTGGATTTCATGACCATTCACTGTGGAATCACCCGCGACACCATTCAAAAGGTAAAAAATCATAAGCGCGTCATGGGCGTGGTGAGCCGCGGCGGCTCATTCACCATTGAATGGATGAGCTCAAACCAAAAGGAAAACCCGCTTTTTGAACATTACGATGACCTGCTCGCCATACTGAAGGAGCATGAAGTGACCTTGAGCCTTGGAGACGGCATCAGACCGGGCTGCCTTGCCGATGCCACAGACCGCGGCCAGGTACAGGAACTGATCCATCTCGGCGAATTGACCCAGAGAGCATGGGATGCAGGAGTACAGGTGATAATTGAGGGCCCGGGTCATATGCCGATGGACCAGATCAAGGCCAATATTCTTCTCCAGAAACGGCTTTGTCATGGCGCGCCGTTTTATGTCCTCGGCCCCCTGGTCACAGATATTGCCCCGGGCTATGATCACATCACCGGCGCAATCGGCGGCGCTATCGCTGCCGCGGCAGGCGCGGACTTCCTGTGCTATGTGACGCCGGCCGAGCATCTGAAGCTTCCAAACCCGGAGGACGTCCATGAAGGCGTGATTGCCTCGAAAATCGCCGCCCATGCCGCTGATATTTCTAAAGGCCTGCCCGGCGCCCTGGACCGGGACATTGCCATGGCGGAGCGGCGCAACAACCTGGACTGGAAAGGCCAGATCGACCTTTCGCTGGACCCGGAAAAAGCCAGACGGTTCAGGGATGAAGGCGGCACATACACTGGGGACGCCTGTAGTATGTGCGGCTCCTATTGCGCTATCAAGGTCTTCAAGAAGGCAACATCTGAAGATAGAAACAAGAAGCAAAAGCAGGAATAGGTATTAGATGGTAACGTCGTTTACTTTTGCGTTTTCGACTCATTCCCCGTTTTGCGGCAACCAGAGAGGTACTGTATGCTTGAGTTCTTTAAATCAATAAGCGATTTTATCGACGAAACAGAGGTGATAGATCAGATCCGGGAGGTGGCTGTGGCAGATCTCTTTACCAACCCTTATTTTCTGGTCCCATTCATAATAATGATCGGTTATTGGATCTATAAAAAACAGGTGAACAACTTTGCCTTTCTGGGCGTTGTTGGTGGGATCTGGCTCTTTTCAGGCTCTCCCTTTGCGCAGAACTTTATTGTAAACGGAGAACTCCAACTCGGCAAAGTCCTGCCCGTTGCCGCAGTCGGGATCCTGGCGATCTGTATTATCATTTACGTAGTCTTTATCCGCTCCGACTAAAATGTAAGCGATCACAGACACCGAATCTAGCCACGATCAGGGCGCCCAACATACACAAGTATAGTCGATCGCCCTGCTTGCGA
>DAOVSZ010000306.1 GCA_030627725.1 Desulfobulbaceae bacterium | reverse complement strand
TCCCTCAATATATTGAAATTGAGTAAGTAAATCTTTTTCTGCGAGAGATGCCGTCAGGAGGTTGATTCTTGTGTCCAAGGGAGTATGGCTGTAAAGGTTGTGCCCTCTGAGGATGAACTTTTTGCCTCTATGTCGCCGCCGTAAGCATTTGCGGTCAGCATTGCCGAATACAGGCCAAGACCGGTTCCGCCTTTTTTCCCATACGTGGCGTATTGTTTAAATAAATTTTTCCGTGCCTCGGGATGGATCTCCGATTCGTTGTGGACTTCAAAGAGGATCGCTTTGTCACGCTTTTTTATGACAAGAGACACCACCGACTCGTTCGGCGCCGCCTCATAGGCATTTTGGATCAGATTGGCCAGCAAGGCTTCAATATTATGTCTTTTCCCTTGAAAGTCATCCGGACCTTTTTGCTCAAGGATGTTTTCGTACATGAGATCCAGACGGACATTTTTGTATTCCAGAAAATACCGGAACTGCTGCTTCAGGTGGTTTATCATGTCGAAGACGGAAAACGTCTCGTCCGGGACAACGAAAATCCCTTCCTTCATTTTAAAGATATCAAGCGAACTGTCCGCCGTGCGGATTGTAATTGCCGCTGTCTGGTCAAGGGTCTCCAGCAGCCGTTTTCTTGTGTCGGGCTCCAGGTCGTCGGAGGACAACATGTGAATGCCTGAGATCATGGAGGCAAGGGGCGCCTTCAGGTCGTGCCGGATGATCCGGCCCACCTCTTCCTTAAATTCTTCATGCTGTTTTCTTTCCGTAATGTCCAGGGCATATTCGGCGACAAGATCGGTTTCTCCATGAGGGAGCGTCACCGGGAACATACTGACAGCAAATCTCCTGCCGGTCATTTCGTCTTTTTCTTCAAAAGAGCGTATTCCCTTCGTTTCAAGGACCTCGTCGATTTTACAGGAGTTGCAAGCGGCAGGATGGTTCTTCAGGGCGCTGAAACATGGTTTTCCCCGGAGAAGTGGCGTCTCTTCGGAATGAGGGTAGAGCTTCCAGTTGCTGTAGACCACCTTGCGGTCCGGGGTGATAACCGATAGCAGGCCTGGAGTCGCTTCAAACACGGCGCGCATGATTTTTTCCGAGCGCTCCTTGTCCCTGAGATATGCATTATGGATCTCAAGCTGCTGTTGTCTGGAAATGATCCTGTTCGAGATAAAGAGGCCGATAAAAATGACCAGGCAGGTAAGGACAAAGGCGGCGATATTTCTGTTCACCGTTCGCCCGTATGCTTCTATCTTCTGGTTGATATCTCCCTCCACCACTATTTTCCACGAGATATTGTCAAGGGTGAGCGGCGCTTCCCAGACAATGACTTCTTTGTCATCACAGAGACAGTAGAGTTCATCCTCTTCCTTCTTCATCCGGACCGTGGCATGCGTTTTTGTGCAGGCCTTTTCCGTGGCGAGAAGGATGTTGCCGGTCTTGTCAAGAAGGAAGACCTCGTGTGTTCCCCGCAGCCTGTCGATACTCTTCTTAAAATGGTCGAGCTCCACCATGAACCTGGCCAGGCCTGCGAGTGTGTCTTTGTTGTAAACAGGCTGCACCATGGAAAAGGCCTTTTTGCCGAGATTGTTTTCAAAAATCTCGCTGAAGCGAAAGGACCTTGTCTCGATAGCTTTTTTTACTCCTGGTTTATCAAGATGCGGGACCATGCGTCTGTCTTTTCCGTCAGGCCAGAAGGGGGAGCGGTGCAGCACCAATCCTTTATCGTCCAGAAGGCTAAAGGCGCTGATCTCCTCTTTGTGGGCCTCCTGGATGCTGTCGAAATAATCGGTATGTCCCACCTCGCACAGCTTCTTTGTGCCTTGCAGCATCTCAGCAATGTGGGGGTCCTTTGAGATACTGCAAAGCACCATCTTATGTTCGATAAGGAACATTCTGACATGGTCTTCAATGATGTCGGCGGTCGCCTGAACGTTGACCTCCTCCACTTCGTAGATGGTTTTGAGGAGGTTTTGCTGGGTGGAAAGGAGCTGGTAGCCGAAGAAAAGGAGAACCAGAAGGCCGACGATCTGAACAAGGGGCCGGTAGTGGAGAATGGTGGCGGAAAGTTTGTTGAGCATTGTATCCTCTTGTGTTGTTGTCTGCCTACGTAATTATACAACAACACTGAGAGTACGTAAATGGGATACGCTTTTCTCTCTGATTTCTGAGATGACTTGCGGATCAGCTCCGGATCATCTCCGCGATCTGAAATGCCAGTTCCAGGCTCTGCTCGGCGTTTAATCTCGGATCGCAGTTGGTCTGGTAGTTCACGTTAAGTTCCTGGTCCTTGATATTGCGGCCGCCGCCTGTGCACTCGGTGACATTGTCGCCTGTCAGTTCGAAATGGACCCCGCCAGGAACCGTGCCTTCGTTCCAGTGGATCCCGAAAAAGCACTGGATCTCCTGCAGGATGTTGTTGAAATTTCGTGTCTTGTAGCCTGTCTCGGCAGTGTATGTGTTGCCGTGCATCGGGTCGCAGCTCCACACCACCTTGAACCCTTCCTTTTTGATTTCGCGGACCAATGGCGGCAGGAATTTTTCAACTTTGTCGATGCCGAACCTGGTGATCAGGGTGATCCTGCCTGCCTCGTTTTCCGGGTTCAGTTTCCGGATGATCTGTTTGATCTCGTCAATATCATGCGAGGGCCCGACCTTCATTCCGAGCGGGTTGTGGACGCCCCGGAAAAATTCGACATGGGCGCCGTCGAGTTGTCTGGTCCTGTCGCCGATCCACAGCATATGGCCGCTGCAGTCGTACCAGTCTCCGGTGGTGGAGTCCTGGCGGGTAAGCGCCTCTTCGTAGCCGAGGAGAAGCGCTTCGTGGGATGTGTAGAAGAGGGCCTGGTTCAGCTGCGGGATATCGGTGTCAAGGCCGATGACCTCCATGAAGTTCAAGGCCTGGCTGATTTGTTTGGCAAGCTTTTCATAGGAGCGGCCCATTGGGGAGTTGGCGACAAACTCCTTGTTCCAGGAATGGACCCGATGAAGGGCTGCATAGCCGCCTCGGGTAAAGGCCCGCAGGATATTCATCGTGGAGGCGGAGAGGTAATAGCCCTTGACCATTCTTTCAGGATCAGGGCGTCTGGCCGTAAGGGTCGGTTCCGGACTGTTGACCATGTCGCCCCGGTAGCTCGGGATCTCAACGCCGTCGATATTTTCCGTGTCCGAGGACCGCGGCTTGGCATACTGGCCCGCCATTCGACCGATCTTGATGACCGGTTTGCCGCCCGCGTAAGTAAGAACAACAGCCATCTGCAGAATCACCTTCATCGTTTCGCGTATGCC
>DAOVSZ010000100.1 GCA_030627725.1 Desulfobulbaceae bacterium | reverse complement strand
TTGCCCGGATGGCCACTGCGCTTCAGGATATGGTCGGCAGGTTCAAGGTGAAGGGATAAAGTTCGGGTTTCGAAGTTCGAACTTTGGAGTTTGAAGCCGCAGAGGTGCAGGAGTGCAAGGGAGGGCAGAGGGCAAGTATTTCAGCTTATCCCTTTTGCAGAATTTGCATCAATCTGTCTGCATAGTGTTTGCTTTGCGCATCGTCCGCAACAATATGAATATTGTCCGGGCCCATTACTCCAAGCCCCAGATCAACGGCGCGGGCAATCTGTTCCTGATCAAATATCTTCTTGTTCATGATATGCTTATTGGCCCCCAGGTCCTTGAGTATTGCAAGCCCTACAGCATCTATCGCTATCCTGTCTGAACCGGCCAGTATCACATCACCCTTTTTCAGAGTGCCTTGCATGGGTCCTCCGTCGGTAAACACTTTTTTTCCATCCATCAGGATAAGGGCAGGCGTATACGCCTGGTTGATTTCCGCTATCATTTTTCGCATGTGCTGACGCGACCCATGGAGTTCCCGCATATTCCGCTTGTGGGTAATTCCCACGGAAAGCTTGAGTGACATGGTAAAGACCCCTCCGTACCCATGCGTTTTTAAACAGCAGGTGCTGACCACGCATTCAGCATCAAGGACAGGTTTTGCGACATCAAAGCCGTTTTGCCAGTGACTGTTTCGGGGATTTATTGTAATCCACTTGTCCTCCGGCAATCGCTCAAAATCAACCAGATCAACACCCAGTTTTTCACACAGCGCATCTATTCTTTTTCTTCGAATAACGTCTTTCGTGTCCGGAGGGCCGCTTCGTTCTCCAATGGTTATTCGGGCAGCGCCCATTGTTTGAAGGTGGCGGATAAGTTCTTCAAGGGTATCGTTGTGGGTTGAGGCGGGAAAAGGGTCTGCCGTATTGAAATTCGGTTTCAGGAGAACATTCTTTCCCTGGACAGGATTGATGCCAAGCAGGCTTATGGCTTCCTGTATTGAGGCGGCGCGGTCTTTTCCTTTAACGAGCGAGACGAGAGTCCCCGTATCTGTTTTTGCTTCTTGCGCCTTTGAAATTTCCTCTGAAAAAACAGTAAGTAAAAGACCCCCTGCAGTGGCTGATAAGAAATCTCTTCTGTTCATCATGGATGTCTCCTCCCCGAATGTTTTCACATATTGCTGAACAGTTACGAGAGAGTTTTATTACAGCACGTAAGGTTCAGCCAAGTCAAATGAAAAAGGCAAAAAAAATTATAAGGAAAGAGCCCATTTTTCCTTTGACTCTGAAAGATTTTTCCCCTTACTCTGTTCTTAGCCCTCATTACTCACAAAGGTCGTAACGAGATGTTGGTCAGGTGTGGATACAGGGAGCGAGCCTGCGAGGTTGGCAAGTTTGGGGTGCGGTGAAGAAGGAGACAAAATATGCGGTAGCGAATGAATCCCTCTCAATTGTATGAACTCTCTGTGATGACTTACCTTCTGTAGGGTATCTAAATGATATCTTAATCTTGACATTCAATGGAGGGAAGCTTATTTTAGATTATGTGTATATGCACAGATTCGGCATTTTTTTTGTCCGTATTCTTGAAGTGTCTGGACGATTTTTTTCATGAGCTGTGTTGAGACAGGAGTCAATAAGGTGGAAGATTTTCATTTGTTAAAAAAAGAACTTGAGAACATCACCTCCCAGATGCAAAATCTTGTCATACGGCTGCAGACGCTGGAAGAGAAATATCTTGCGCAGCAGGAGGCGCTGTACGTGATATCCGAGTTCGCGTCTGACTGGGAGTACTGGCAGGATGAGAACGGCAACTATAAGTATGTCTCCCCATCATGTGAGTCAGTGACAGGGTATAAGCCGGAAGACTTTTATGCGGAGAGGGATATCCTGAAAAGCATTATTGCCGAAGAGCACTGGTCTCGTTGGCAGGACCACAGTCATACTCTGAAGGAAGACGACCGTGTTGAGCCGCTTGAGTTTGAAATAATTACCAAAGAGGGGGAGCGGAAGTGGATTCACCATGTCTGTCGAACAGTAACGGACTCGGAGGGGAAGAATTTCGGGATCCGGGGGAGCAACAGAGACATAACCGATATTAAGAGTTTACAGGCGAAACTTCGTCATGTGGCGGGTCACGACCCGTTGACGGGTCTGCCCAACCGGTCGCTCTTTCTGGAGCATCTGCAGCAGAACATGAAACAGGCTAACCGCCAGAAATCAAAATTTGCCGTCGCGTTTATCGATCTTGACGGCTTCAAGGAAATTAACGACGAATATGGACATGATGCCGGTGACCTTGTTTTGAAGCGAGTAGCCGGGGATTTGACGGAACTAACTCGAGAAAACGATATCATCGCACGTTTTGGCGGAGATGAGTTTGTCGCCTTGTTTCAGGTCAATGAACATGAAGAGACAAAAAAGATTAAACAGAGAATCTTCGACTATATTGAAACGGAAATAGTGTGCTATAACTATGACATCATCATCAGTTACAGTGTAGGCATGGCAGTCTATCCCGATGAAGGCACAACGCCCGATGCGCTGCTCAAATATGCAGACACTGCAATGTATGCGATGAAAGTGAAAAACAAGGCGCAAAGAAAAAAGACCAGGGAACAATGAACAAATTGCTCAGCTATGACAACAGGATGCTCATTAAAGACCTGTTCGGGATCATGAGCGAAGTCCTTGCCAACCGGGATTATCCGACCTATGCGCATACCACCAGGGTGGCTGAGATATCGAAACGGATCGGCATCGCTCTGGGACTGCCGGACAAGAGTCTTGAAATTCTGGAACTCGCCGGTCTGGTGCATGATATCGGCAAGACGGGAATACCTGATGATATTTTATTAAAACCGGATCTTTTCAATGATCAGGACAGACGGATAATGGAATATCATCCCCTGATAGGGGCAAAATTCTTTGCCAAGCGGCTCCAGGATGACAGTATCACCAACATCATTCTTCGTCACCATGAACGTCTCGACGGAAGCGGCTATCCGTTCGGCCTCAAAGAAGAGGAAATTGACCCCTTGTCGCGGATCACTGCCGTGGCCGATGTATTTGAGGCTTTGACTGCCAAACGGCCTTATAAAAAGGCCATTGCTCCGCAAAGCGCTCAAGCGGTCCTGAGACATGAAGCAGCGGCCCATCATCTTGACGCCGATGCAGTGGACGCCCTCTGCCGCCTTGATGGGGATCTTCTTATGGAAGATGTTCCGCTGTATCCCACAGCAGGATTCATGGAAGAGATTGAGCATTTTCGGCGGGACACCTTTTACCGCGACACCTTGAGCGAGCTCTATAACTACCGGTATCTGCTTGTGCTTGACGATTTGAATCTCCTTGCTGAGACAGGGACGGCAGGGTATGAGATTCAGCTCATTAATTTCAATAAGTTCAACAGGTTTCAGCAGACGTATGGCTTTATCGTGGCCAGCCAGGTGCATGACGAGATCGGCCAGCGGCTGAAAGAGACGGTCTCCTGTTTTCAGGAAAAGCGGATGAACTACGATGGTTCCATCATGTTATTTCGCAAGAATTGCGACTACATGATTTATTCAGAGGCGGACACGGAGGAAGACCTGGCGGAATTTCTCGGTCAGACAAAGGCGGAGCTTGAGTTGACTTACTCCGAATGGGGGCTTGAGGCGAACTGTTTCAGGCTCTGGTTTGAGAGAGGGGTCTCGGTTGAAGATGCCATCACACAGGTTTTCTCGTTGGAAGCCGATGCGATTGAAAGCTGCAAGAAGTAGGAGGGGCATAGTTTCAAGTTATTACAGGAAGTGCAACCTAAGGGGCGTCAACTGGTTGATCTTGCCTGCGTATGAGATGAAAAAAATCTGTGTCAGGTTCACCAGAACGAAGAAGAGGTTAGGTGAGACAAGATGAAAAAACAGCAATTCCGTCGTTTTATTTTAGACAGTGTCCCGGTGGCCATGGTGACTATGGATGCAGATCTGAAAATTACCTCTTTTAACATCAGGGCGGAGGAGTTGACCGGCTATGCGGCTCATGAGGCAATAGGACAGCCGTGTCATATGATACTTCGCAGCAGTAGATGTGAAAACGACTGCCCGCTGCAAACCGTGGCAAGCTCGATGGAATCGGCAACCGGCCTGGAGGGGGAGATTGTGGACCGTTTTGGCGACCATGTCCCTGTCAGAATCGGCACTGCCGCCATTGAAAGCGATGACGGCAGCTTTGTCGGTTATCTCGAGGTTATTGAGGATATTTCCAGACAAAAAGAGATGGAGCGGGAAAAACATAATTTTATCTCCATGGTTGCCCATGATATGAAATCTCCGCTGATTGCCATCGGCGGCCTTATAAATCGCCTGAAGAAAGAGCAGACCTGCAAGGGGAATGAAAAGTTGCAGGAATACCTCAGGGTAATAGGTGATGCTGAAGCTCGGCTGGAATCTCTGGCCCAGGAGTTTCTGGAATATTCCCGCCTGGAGAGCAGTCAGCTTAATTTGCAGCAGAGTGAGACGTCTATAGAGGAACTCCTGCAGAAGGTGACTGAAATTCATCGTCCCAGGGCGGAGGAACAGAAAATCGATCTTTCGTGTGAATGCAAGCCGCTGCCGGCAATCAAGGCGGACGCCGACCGTCTGCATCGGGTGTTTACCAATATCCTTGATAACGCCATAAAATATTCTCCGGAAAAGGCGGAAGTCACCATCAGCGTCAAAGAAACAGATCAGGAGATTGTCATCCGTTTCAAGGACCAGGGCTGGGGCATTGCGGATGAAGAGCTTCCTTATATTTTTGATGCCTTCTACCGGGCGGATGCAAAAGAAAAATCAACCGGCCACGGTCTCGGACTGGCGGCAGTCAAGGCCATTGTCCGGCAGCATGGCGGCAGGGTGTCGGTTACGAGTACGCCGGGAAAAGGCTCTGTGTTTACGGTGCGGCTGCCCAAGGAAGAAAAACCATTATGAAAAAGGAGCAATCATGGCGCTTGTCACGGCAGAGAAACTTGTAAAAAACTATGTTCTGGGAGATATCACGGTCCAAGCCATCCGCGGAGTCGATTTCTCCATTGAGCCTGCTTCTTTTGTCTCATTTATCGGGCCTTCCGGCAGTGGCAAGTCTACCCTGCTGAACATGATCGGCTGCCTTGATCCTCCCACCGGAGGGACCTTGCAGGTTGCCGGCCGGGAGATAACCGGTTTAAGCAGAAAGGAGGCGGCACGCTTTCGGGGGGAGCATATCGGTTTTGTTTTTCAGGACTTTAACCTGATTCCGGTGTTGACTGTGTTTGAAAACGTCGAATATCCACTGCAGATGGTGCAGAACTGGCCAAAGGAGAAACGACGGAAACGGGTCATGGACATGTTGGATGCGGTGGGGATGGCTGATCAGGGAAATAAATATCCCGGTCAGATCTCCGGCGGCCAGAAACAGCGGGTCGCGGTTGCCAGGGCCCTTGTCACCAACGCCGAATTGGTCCTGGCCGACGAGCCCACCGCCAACCTGGACAGGGAGACAGCCAACCGGATTATTACCCTGATGCAACAGATGCGCGATGAGTTTGGCACGACCTTTGTCTTTTCCACCCATGACCCGAGAATCGTTAAAAATGTTGAAATAACCTTTTCGATCGAAGATGGCATGCTTGAAAAAAATCATATTGCCGGAGGAGGAGCTGATGCTTAATATCCTGAAACTTGCTATCCGGAACCTGAAGAGATATAAACGGCGGACCTTTCTTACCTCCATGCTGATTTCCCTGGGTGTGGTTGCCGTGCTCCTGTTTATATCAGTATCCGGCTCGTTCAAGGCCATGATGGTCGGCCAGATCACCGACTCCATGCTGGGGCATCTGCAGATCCACAAAAAGGGGTATCTGGCCTCGATTGACAGTCTGCCCCTGAACCGTAATCTCAATCAGCAGCAGATCAAAAAGGTCGAACAGATCCTGGCGGAAGAGGAAGCTATAGAGGCATACTCCATGCGCATAAAAATGGGGGCGATGTTCAGCAATTTTGTTGAAACCACTAATATCAGGCTGAACGCGGTCATGCCGTCACAGGAGATTGATACAGCGCCTCTCTTGACCGATCGGATTATCGAGGGGCAAAAAGACGGCCTGATCAAAAAAGGTGAAATCCTGGTCCCGGAGTTGATAGCTAAAGGCCTGAAGGTCAAGGTCGGTGACGCAATCGTCCTGGTCGCCAACAACAAGGACGGTTCGGTGAATGGTCAGAACTTTGTCGTGCGCGGCATCCTTGAGGGGATCTCGGGTCCGGGCGGACGCGACGGTATGATCCATATTGACGATGCTAAGTCCCTGCTCAGGATCAGCGGCGCCGAGGTGAGCGAGATCGCGGTCCGGTTGAATGACATTGACCAGCTGCCAACGGTCTTTTCCCGCCTGAAATCACAATTCGGGTCTCTCCGGAACAAACAGGACAAGCCGGTTTTTGAGGTCCATACCTGGGAAAAGCTCTCCCCGTTTTTTAATATTGCCAAGATGATAGATCTGATGACGTTTTTTATCAAAATAATGCTGATCGCCATTGTTCTGGTCAGCATCATGAATGTGATGATTATGGCGGTGTATGAACGGATTAATGAGATCGGCACCCTTGCAGCCATCGGCACCCTGCCGGGGAAGATTCTGGCCCTTTTTGTTGTTGAGGGCTTTTTGCTGGGAATCCTGGGGGCCGTGACAGGTACTGTCATCAGCCTGATAGGCATTTCTTTTATGAATGCCTCGCAGATCAGCTTTGACTTTGGCAGACAGACAGGCCTTCTGCTCTCGCCGACCATTGCCGCGGGTGACGTCATCAGCGTCGCGCTGGTCGTCATTGCCATAGCGGTTGCCGCCAGCCTGCAACCGGCGTTTAAGGCGGCCAGGATGGACCCGATAACGGCGTTGCGCCACGTATAACCCGCAGAGCGGGGAGTTAAAAATGAAAAGTTAAAAATGAAAAATTAAAAGTTATATGACAAGGAGGACACAATCATGTTGCACCTACAAACAAGATTATTTGGCGTATTGCTGGCCTGGTTGCTTTTTGCCGGCATTTGTGCGGCAGGGGAGTTGGATGGAAAAATCGCGGTGGCAGCCGATGGTCGGGAGACAAATGGACAGATCAGTATGGAGGCCGGTCACGCTGCTTATTATCTGATTTTTGATATGGACGGCAATCTTCTTGAGGCGGCCAGGAATCCGCATGCCGAGGCTGCCAGAGGTGCGGGAAGGAGCACGGCACACTTTCTGGCCGAAAAAAAGGTCACGGTGGTGGTCGCAGGTCGGTTTGGTCCCAAAATGGCGGCTACGCTTAGGGATGCACATATAAAATACATTGAAAAACAAGGCAGTGTTATCGATGCGGCAAAAGGAGTTGAACATGCCAGGTAAAAAACTTTTTTTTATAAAAACGCTGGTTATTGCGGTTGTGTTATTGCTTACGGGCGCCGCCCTCGCACTGGATGGCGATGCGATCCTTACACAAGTTGATAAAAACCTGCAGCCTGAATCCTACGAGATGTACAGAAAACTCATCAACATCGAACCGGACGGCGGCAAGAAGGAATTCGTCCTCTATTCGGTCAAGAAAGGCCGGAACAAAATGGTTGCCCTTTTTCTTTCGCCTGCCAGTGAAAAGGGCCGTTCAACCCTGCGGCAGGACGACAATATGTGGCTCTATATCCCCAATGTAGGCAAACCGATCCGAATCACCAGCCTGCAATCAGTGGTGGGCGGGGTGTTCAATAACTCGGACATCCTCCGCCTTGACTACAGCACGGAATATGACGCGGTCGGCATTGTCGAGGAAGAAGACGCATATATCCTCGACTTGAAGGCCAAGACAAATGCCATCGCCTATGATCGGCTGAAGATGCAGGTCGATAAAAAAACAGTCGTGCCTACAACGATTGAGTGCTTTGCCGCCAGCGGCATGCTCATCAAGACCCTGTATTATAAAAAAATCAAGGACTTTGGCGATGGTCTTGTGCGTCCTTCGGTGCTGGAGACCGACAGTCCGCTCTATAAAGGGTATAAATCAGTGATGATCTATGCAAAAATCAACAAGAAAGAGCTGGCAGACGAGGTCTTTTCTCTCAATTATCTGCCAAGGGTAAATGAGCTGCGATGAGATCCGCCCGGTTCTTGTATCTCCGGCCCGCGTTGTTTTTTCATGTCTTATGTCTTATTGCGCTGGTTTTCCCTGGTGTTGTTTCAAGCAGTGAAGAGTACAGCTTCGACTTGGAGGAGGTTGAGAAAAAGAGTTTTGAGTGGGGTGGCCACGCCGAGGTGAAGTGGGACCATAGCGACGTCAACCAGGATGGCGCCTTTGCGCTCCTGCAGTATTATAAGAATCCCCGTTCAAGTCTGGATCGGTGGAGTTCCACCCTGCAACTGGACGGCAGTTTCAACAAGGGGATA